>CAZALW010000008.1:0-26231 GCA_964485705.1 uncultured Thiotrichaceae bacterium | reverse complement strand
CTTTCAGTCCACAGCAGGCTAGCTCCGAAGAAGATTTTAAATCCATAGGATTAGCCAGCTTTTTTGATGGCAATGAAGATAACAATGTAGATTGGGAGGATTTTTTTAATGTTAAACCTCGGTGATATTGTCCTGCTGGATTTCCCGTATACCAATCAGAGAGGCAGTAAAGTTCGCCCGGGTTTAGTGATAGGCAAAAATGAAAATAATAACCTTAATGATCTCAATATTGCCTATATAACCAGCGAGGTAGATTCGTACGTCTATGATCCATCAGCAGTTATTATTACTACAGATGACTTAAGCGATGGAGCATTAAAGCATGAGAGCGTCGTGCGTGTAGATAAAATAATTACCGTGCAAAGCACGATATGTCGTAAAGTAGCCACTATTAATGCAAAAAAACTAGATGAAATTCTACGTACATCAACGCTCTACAATGTTGAAAACTACGCAAAACAAAAATACAAACCAACAATTTTTACCGCAGGCGAATCAACTATTCCACCATCCGGAAAAGTGTTAGGTTCAGCAGAGCTGAAAAACATGGTAGAAGCATCGCTGGATGGGTGGTTGACCACCGGGCGATTTAATGAGCAGTTCGAAAAAGAACTGGCAGAATTTATAGGCGTGAAGCACGTCATTACTGTTAACTCAGGATCCTCAGCCAACCTGGTTGCCTTCAATACCTTAACCTCTCCAAAACTGGGTGAAAGAGCCATTAAAAAAGGCGATGAAGTGATTGGCGTGGCAGCAGGCTTTCCAACCACGGTTAATCCCGTCATCCAGTTTGGTGCTATTCCCGTCTTTGTCGATGTTGACTTAAAAACACATAATGTAGATGCCAGCCTTATTGAAGAAGCAATATCGCCGAAAACTAAAGCTATTATGCTTGCGCATACATTAGGCAATCCCTTTAATTTAGAAGTTGTTAAAGCCTTGTGTGAAAAACACAACTTATGGCTAATCGAGGATTGTTGCGATGCGCTAGGGGCTAAATATAATGGTCAACATGTCGGTACATTTGGTGATATTGCAACCTGTAGCTTTTATCCTGCACACCACATTACTATGGGTGAGGGCGGCGTGGTATTCACCAATAACTCACAGTTAATCACCATCGCTGAATCTTTTAGAGACTGGGGCAGAGATTGTTACTGCCCTCCTGGCTGTGACAATACCTGTGGCAAACGGTTTGAACAGCAATTAGGTGATTTACCTCAAAGTTATGACCATAAATACACATACTCACACCTGGGTTACAATCTTAAAATCAGTGATATGCAGGCTGCTTGTGGCTTAGCACAGTTAAAACGACTACCAGGGTTTATTGTAAAACGAAATGCTAATTTCGATTACCTGAAAAACCGCTTAACTTCAGTGGAAGAGTTTTTAATTCTGCCCGAAGCAACGCCCAATTCTACTCCATCCTGGTTTGGCTTTCCCATAACGTTGCGCGAAGAATCAGGAATTGAACGCGTTGAACTTCTCAAATACCTTGACCAAAATAAAATCGGCTCACGCCTGCTTTTTGCAGGTAACTTAACGCGGCAACCTTATTTTGAAGGTCAACAGTATCGGGTATCTGGTGAGTTAGTAAATACCGATGTGGTAATGAATCAGACTTTCTGGATTGGCGTGTATCCTGGACTTGAAAAAGAACATCTTGATTTTGTGATAGAAAAATTTGAAGAGTTTTTTGGGTTGAATTTTTAATGCAAGTCGAAGAGCTTGATATACCCGGGTGTTACCTTATTAAAGCAAAAGTGTTTCATGATAATAGAGGTTCTTTTGTTAAAACATTTCAGGCAAGTATATTTAATGAATTAGGGCTCGAAACTCAATTTAATGAAGAGTACTTCTCAATCTCTAAAAAAGATGTAATAAGGGGAATGCATTTTCAGCGACCACCTGTTGATCAAGCAAAGCTTGTATATTGCTTAAAAGGAGGAGTGCTGGATGCTTTTGTAGATATTAGAGCTGGATCGCCATCCTTTCAAGAGCATCAAGTAATAGACCTAAATAGTGAAAATCATCATATCCTGTATTTGCCTAGTGGTATTGCTCATGGGTTTTGTGCACTAAAAAGTGATTCTATCATGGTATACAAAACTACCACGGAGTATGCCCCCGATTATGATGATGGAATCCGCTGGGATAGCTGTAATATTAATTGGCCTACTGTTTCTCCAGTAATATCAGGACGGGATATTGCACTTGAAACGCTGCTAGAATTCAAGACCCCCTTTCACTTTTAATAAATAAGGCTGATTCCAATGAAAATTTTTGTGACTGGAGCTACGGGCTTTATAGGTAGTCGAATTGTGCCATATCTTTTAGAAAGGAACTATGAAGTCAGTGTTGCTGTTCGTAATAATTCTGACTTAAACGCCCTTAGTGGTTCTTTGGATAAAATCCATCTTGTTACGCTTGATAAACACACAACGACAGAAAGCCTGGCAGAGTCGCTTTATAAAATAAAACCAGATGTAACTGTTCATCTTGCATCTCTTTATGTCAGTGAGCACACAGTGGGGCAGGTCGAGTCACTTGTGCGCGCAAACGTATTATTTGGCGCTCAACTTCTTGAAGCGATGGATGTTGTGGGATGCAAAAAACTAGTGAATATAGGGACCTCATGGCAATACTATAATGACTCTGAGTATGAGCCAGTAAATCTATATGCAGCGACTAAACAGGCATTTTTAGATGTTGCTATGTACTATATTAAAGCCAGAGGGTTAGGCGTTATAGATTTAAAATTATTTGATACTTACGGGGTTAACGATAGTAGAAATAAACTTATTCCTTTTTTGATTGATAATTTAAATACCAGTAAAGAGATTGCATTATCTGCAGGAGAGCAAAAAATCAATATAGTTTATATTGATGATGTTTTGAGATGTATAGAAATGGCAGTTGCACGTTTAAATGAAAAGGAGTTAAGTTATGAAGAATATGCTGTTGGTGGAGATGATATTTACTCTCTAAAGGAATTGGTCGGAATAATTGAGAATACGTCTAAAAAAACTTTAAATATAAAATGGGGTGAAAGACCATATCGGAATAGAGAGGTTATTGTGCCTTGGTCTGCAGGTAAACGATTACCAGGATGGGAGCCAGAGATTTGTTTAAAGGGAGGTATTGATATGCTCTTGGGATTGAGCGGTAAAAACTTGTAATTATCTGTTTGATATTAAATTTTAAATACTTAACCTAAGGCATTAATTTTCGGGGGGGTAGTCTTTTTTTTGCCTTTATTCGATAAGAGTAAGTAGGTTTAAAGATATTGACTGCTTGATGACTTTTTGAAAGGAGAATTTGTGAAGAGTGCTGGCTCGAGGGAAGTAAGTTTAAGCGTTATATCCCAAATACTGAATGTTGGTGCAGGTCTGCTCATTATTCCGGTGGTGTTAATGGTGCTCACTGCAGAAGAGTCAGCTTTATGGCTTATATTCTTAACAGTTACAACCCTTGTAGGGCAGTTTGATTTTGGCTTTTCTCCAACAATAACCAGAAATGTTGCATATGTTTTTTCTGGGGCCAAAACATTAAAAAAAACAGGTATTAGTAATTTAAATCCGGGTTCTTGTAGCGTTGATTACAATCTGTTTAAAAGTGTATTGCATGGGTGTAAGAATATATATGCAGTGATAGCAGTCCTGACATTTTTTCTACTTTCAATAGCTGGGACATTTTATATTATTGAGGTTCTTTCAAATAGTACCCTAGAATTGTCAGAAGGATTGGTGCCCTGGTCTATATATGTAGTGTCAATTAGTTTTAATATGTTTTATTTGTACTATACAGCCGTACTAAGAGGGAAGGGGGGAATTGCTAAAAGCTATCTAGCGAATATTTACGGACGTGTGGTATTAATTATTTTGAGTTACTTAAGTTTATTTTTAGGGATGGGACTCATAGGTTTGTCGGTAGCATACTTCTTCTCTGTTGTAGTCACCAGATTTTTTAGTCATTACTATTTGTTTACTAAAAGTCTAAAAGAGAAGTTGTCAGTATCTCTGGATAATATTAAAGATATGTCAGAAGTATACAGTGCCCTTTGGCATAATGCCTATCGACTTGGACTGGTTTCATTTGGAGGTTTTTTAGTTAATAAGTCGACTTTATTCATGGTCGGATTGTATTTGCCTTTGACTGAGACTGGCAGTTATGCCTTAACACTTCAGGTTTTTTGGGTTTTGATGTATGTCTCTCAAACCTATTTTCAAGTCAATATACCAAAAATCAGCTCATTGCAATTTCATGGTGATATCAAATCTGTGAGGGAAAAGTATTTTCAAGGACTTTTGTCAAGCGTTGTATTAATGGTGCTGGGTAGCGTGTTTCTGATTATCATTGGACCAATAATTCTCGAGTTTATAGGTAGTGAGACAACCTTTTTAGACCGGGGTGTAATGTTATTGATCGCTATTATATTGTTACTTGAGGTGAGTCATAGTGTTGCTGCTACATTGATTACAACGAGCAACAACATCCCATTTGTCGTATCTTCTCTAATATCTGGCGCGGTGATTTTGTTAGGTGGATTTGTGGTGCTTGATTATTTATCGATGGGGGTTATTGCTATAATTCTGGTGCAAGGCAGTGTCCAGCTTATCTATAATAACTGGAAGTGGCCCCTTGAAGCCTATAAGTTGGTCAAAGTCTAATGAGCATATTATGAACTCAGTACACAAGATAAAAAAAATCAATTCAAAATATAACAATGTTGAAAGTGAGCTGCTATGGGGAAAAGAGTGCGGGTGCTCTGAGGTTACAATTGCAATTCCAACCTATAAAAGACTAGAGTTTTTGAAGGATTCATTGGGGTCGGCTATTAGGCAAGATTTTAACGGGACGTTTGATATTATAGTCGTAGACAATGATAGCTGTGGTGGAAGCGAAGTTCTTAAGTATATATCACAGCTAAATAATCCAAGGGTTAAGTATTATAAAAATTCAACAAATATTGGAATGTTTGGTAACTGGAATAGATGTATTGAGCTAAGTAAGTCAAAATGGATTTCTATTCTTAATGATGATGACTTGCTGGATCCTGAGTTTCTAACTGTGGCTTTTGGTAAAGCTGCTTTGCTTAATGCGGATGCAGTTATGGTTGGTTCTCGGCAGTTGGGTGAGTATGATTTTAGGCCTAAGTCTGGAATAAAAGTGTTTTTTAAAAATCAGATTTTATATGTGCTTAAAAAGCTATCTGCAAACCGCATGCTCTCACTTCATGATTTTGTCTTAACGAGCTTAACTAAAGGCTCTTTAGGTATATTATTCAGAAAAAGTATAGCCATGAATTTGGGAGGGTTCCAGGAAGATTACTTCCCCTCAGCAGATTATAAGTTCTGGATGGAATGGCTTGCCGCTGGCAACTCTTTTTATAGCCATAGCCGCATGTTGTCAGATTATAGAATAGGAGTAAATGAGAGTTTAAAGTATGAAACTCTTATTGGCTTTTGCACTAAAGGAAAAGAAATTAGAATAGAGGCGTTAAATAGCACTAAGTATTACAAAAAAGAAGAGTTTTATTCGCTTGAAAAATATTTCATAAGGAAATTTAGGCTGGCAAAATCTGTTAAGCCTAATAATATAGATGGGTTAACGCTCTTTGATTTTTACAATTTGATGATATTGATAGTGAAGAATTTATTAATCAGGTCAGCGCTGAAATTACAATCGATATATAAGTGATATGGATTCATGAGAAATTTTTTAGTTAATAAATTATTCTTCAGGCTAATTATTTTAGCTGTGGTTGCTTCACCTCTTGCAAGTTATCGTATTCCAATAACATCTATAGTAACTCTTTCGTTTTCTAAATTATTTATTTTCTTTTCTTTGGTTTTAATGGTGTTATTAGTAAGCTCATCAAAAATAATACGGCATGATTTATATTTTTTTACTAAAAGGTATCTTTTAGTGCATGTTGCTTTTATTGCTTTGATGATAGTGATGATAGTGATGACCTTCTATTCTAGAGATTTAGCTTATCCATTAAAGATGATATTTCTTATTAGTGTGGTTTATTGCATGGGCTTTATTATTGGTTATGCCGGATCCAAACGCGATAATTTCCAGTTATTATTAAAGTTTTTTTTGTGGATGGGGATTTTAATTAGTGGTTTGGTATTATGGCATGCCTTTAGTTTTTTTATTTTTGGTGAGTTGCCTTCAGTACCTTTGATTGATTACTTTCCTTTGCCACATGAAGAATCTTTATTACATAGAGCGTATATCTGGTATCTGCCAGGCATCTTGCCTCGATTTACAGGTACTTTGGCTGAGCCAAATAGTTTGGGTATATATTTAGCTTTTGTGATATGCATATCTTTATGGGTTTTAGCGTTCAGGCAAAGATTGGGTTTTGATAATTCATTATTTCGGTTGTCAATATTTTCTATTTTAATTAGCGCTCTGCCACTGTTATTAACTTTTTCACGAAGCGGGTGGATAACAACTATTGCAGGTGCTTCGATTATATTCTTTATGACCCCTTCACGTAATGCTAAATGGCTTTTACCTCTAAGCGTTGTTGTAATAATAGCGCTAACTTTTATAGCTCTTACAAACCCAATATTATTAGAGGTTTTTCTTGCAAGATTAACCATAGGCGATTCTATGGGGCATATTAATGTTAGATTGGAAGCCTTAGAATACTTTAAAAGTGCCCCTATATTAGGGATAGGTTTTGGTAATTATGGCTTAGAGGTAGACGCTCCTTTAGGGGTGTCAAGCACACATTCATATTATATAACTTATCTGGTCGAGGGCGGTATTCTCGGGTTTTTGGTTTTTTTATGGTTTATGTTAAGCTTAATTGGTGTGTATTTTGGCTTTTCTAGAGGACGTATTGTTCGAGACCCTTATTGGGTGTTGGCTTTAGTTTTGTCCGTTATGGTTTTCTTGAATAACATATTTTATCATACCCTTTGGCTCGAAATCACATGGGTCGTACTCGGTTTTGCATTTGCAGCTGGTTCCATTTATTTGACCAATAAAAATGGAGTTGTATTAGTACGAAAAAGGTAGTTTCTAAATTTTTTTGATAACTTTTGAGAAAAAAATTAAATCATGAAGATTGTTTTTGCAATGCTTAGGGAATGATGTTAGCCATAAATATTCACTCTTTTTGGTTTGATGTGTTTGATTTTATAAGGCAGTGATGAAAAAAATATTATTAATAGGTTCGCTACCGCCCCCTAATCACGGTCAATCTATTGCGTTCCTTTCAGCATCTGTGGCTTTAAAAACGGAAGGTGATTGCAAAATTATTAGTTCTTCTTTTAGAGCATCTTCAGTTTTAGGCGCTCTATATAAGTTTCTAACCTATTATTTCCAGGTTCCCTATTATTTGTTCATATATCGACCTAATAAAATATATTTTCTTTGCTCCAGGACATTGGTAGGCGGTTTGCGTGATTTGTATTTATTGCTTTTGTGTCTGTTTAGTAAGGCGGAAGTATTGAATCACCTGCATGGCTCAGATTTTAATGGATATTTAAAATCGTTAAGCCCTCTCTATAAAAAAATTGTAATTAGATTATATAAAAGAGTAAATAGACATGCTGTTCTAATTGACGGAATGCAGGAGCAACTAAAGTCGGTGGCTAAGATTGAGGATATTTTTGTAATAGATAATTTTTATCAGGAGTCTGCAGAAATATCAAAATATTTAGCATTGAGGAAAAATGTAGATGAGCTAAGGGTTTTTTATCTATCTTCTATCGTAACTTCTAAGGGTATTTTTGAATTAATTGAAGCAGTAAAAATAGCGGTGTCAAATAAGGTGAAAATTAAGTTAATGATCGCAGGTGGATTCATTGGTGACTCTTATCTAGATGAAGATAAAACTGAGAAAAAGTTTTTTTCGTCAATAAAAGAATGTCCTTTTATAGAATATGTAGGGGTAGTTAACTCAGATAGTAAATATATGTTGCTGGCTGAATCTGATGTGCTTTCTTTACCAAGTTACTACAAATCTGAAGCGATCCCATTATGTATTTTAGAAGCAATGCGAATGGGGTGTTGTATTTTAACGTCAAGGTATAAGTATCTTCCTGGTCTAGTGAAAGAAAATGTAAATGGGTTTCTTGTTGAACCGGAATCAGTTAATGACATTGTTTCTACGTTGACCTATATCTCTGCAAATAAGGCGAATTTAAAAGCTATTTCAAATGAAAACATGAAAACCGCTAAAAAATATTATAGTGAATCTAAATATCATGAAAATATTCGTAAATTTTTAGAGGTTGATGGTTAGTGATAATTGTTTTTTCAGGTACTGATGGCGCTGGCAAGTCAACTCAAATTGACCTTGTAAGGCTTTTTTATAAAAAAAATGCTAGGAAAGTACGCCATTTATGGGCTCGTGGTGGATATACTCCTGGGTTTAACTTCCTGAAAAATATCTTGCGTTGTATGTTAGGTAAGAGCTTACCAGGCTCTGGTATTAGTGAAGACCGTAAGGCTATTTTGAAAAAAAAATCGGTGTCTAATGTCTGGCTTACCCTCGCTATCCTTGACTTGATTTTATTTTATGCGGTTTATGCTCGCGGCCTAAGCTGGTTAGGACGTGTTGTTATCTGCGATCGATATATCGAAGATACCTATTTAGACTTCACCCATAATTTTGGCAGTAGTTTTAAGGCAAATAGTTTTCTATGGAAGCTATTAATATTTCTGGCCCCTAAGCCTGACCACTCTTTTTTATTAACTGTGCCTGTTGATGTCTCTATGTACCGCTCGACCCTGAAGAATGAACCGTTTCCTGATACGCCGAAAACTTTGGAATGGCGGTTGCAAATGTATATGGATGAGGTCATTTTTCCTTCCAGTCGGTTCTGTAAAATTGATTGTCAAAAGTCGGTTGATGATATTCAGAAAATAATCCAGGCTCAGCTGGTCAAAGAAGCATAAACATTAATTCATTATGCGTATCGAGTTATTACGGTTAAGAGAAAATTTTGATGAAGGTTTTATTGCTTCCTTAAGCGATTTCTTATGGTCTAAATATCAGTGGCATGGCCGCATGTACTGGAATAAGGGTATGGTTTCTAAGTTAGAAAAAAATCAAAGTGCTTTTTATGCTAATGATTTGTTAAATGTTATTTATCCGTCATATCTCCCTCGAAAAAAGCTAAGCCCTTTTACCAGGGAGTTTTCTTATAACCCTGGGTTTCTGTGTCGCTGGTTACAGCGTATTTATGTATTTTCTGCTGTACGTTATCCGTTATGTTTTTTTTCGATTTCTGCCACTTTAATTGTAGAAAATGCTCCAGATGACATGAAAGACTGGGTTTTTTTACCGGGTAATCATAGCCACCGGATTATTGGTCTTAAAAAAAAGCAGAGTATGGTTTTTATCAAACGTGGATTTAATGCTTCATTTTTAGCAACTGATGCAGAAATGCGTCGAAAGTATGCCTTTTTACCCTGTCCGAAAGTATTGGATTACAAGTCAGGGCAGAATTGGTATGTAGAACAGCAGGTGACTGGATTGCCAGTTAACCGGTTACCCCTGGCCTCTGATAGGGCTTATGCCTTCGAGAAGGCTAACCAGGCAATGTATGAGCTGTATATCGCTACTCAACAGTCAATAACTCTTGCGATTTACCTGGAGCAGGTAGAGTGTAATGTTCAACAACAGATTGAAGTCATCAAGTCAGCGATATCGCCAGAACAGCATGAAGAGTTATTGCTTTTTTTAGGGCAGTTGCGAGATATGATTCTAGCCGCTATGGAGGATTCCGAGCAGCTTATTCCTCTTGCATTATCTCATGGTGATTTTCAGGCAGCCAATATCTTGCTGGACGGTTCAACACTATGGTTAATCGATTGGGAATATGCCGGTTTAAGAAGTTTGTATTATGATAGTTTCTGTCTGGCATTAAATAGCCGTTTCTCTGAGGGGCTCTCAATTAGGCTGGATAGCTTGTTCGAAGAAGTACAGAATAACCAGTTATTTGATTATTTGCCGATACCAGTTCGGCCTGGCGAGGCCGTGTTATTATGGCTTTTCCTGCTGGAAGAATTTCTGTTGAAGCTGACAGAGATAGCAACTCCGGAAATACACCAGAAAATGAATGCTATTCTTCCCTGGGTGCATCAGATCCAGGCCGTTAAGGTGTTTCAAGAAAATAACTAGACAGTTCTATGGCGCAGAAGATCACTAAAATATTGTTTCTTAACCAGATGGCCGGTCCTCTGTTTCGTGAGTTAGCCGAAGACCTGGCTGAGGAATTACCAGGCATTAGTGTTTTGAAAACGGGCCACCCGGATACGCTGGCGATAGGCAGTGCGACAAAGAAGTTAGTGATCGAAGCTCTGCCAGAATATATTAGAAAATCTTATTTAACACGGGTTACAAGCTGGCTTAAATATACGATGCTGGTCAGCATTGCGATGTTTAAGGTCGACAAAGAAACGGCTATTTTTATTGTGTCGAATCCCCCCCTGCTTGGCCCGGCCGCCTGGTTAGTAAGTAAATGGAAGGCTGTGCCTTATATTGTGCTGGTTTATGATATGCACCCTGACACTATGGTTAGTTTTGGTGTCTTGAAAGAGACCTCTATGATTACCAGGGTCTGGCGCTGGGTTAATCGCAAAGTATGGGGTAATGCGGCTGCGGTTTATACTTTGGGGCCTGTGATGGCTGAAAAGTTGTCGAAACAGTTTGATGCCAATGGTACTCGATTAGGGTATGTGGGTGTAGTTCCACCCTGGGCTGATACCGATAAAATCAAACCCGTTGCTAAAATTGAAAATCCACTAACGATTGAGTTGCAGCAAGAGGGTAAAATAACCGTTTTATATTCCGGAAATATGGGGCTTAGCCATGATATTGACAGTATATTGCAGGCAATCAAAATTTTGCGTTGTGAGTCTAATATTGCATTTTTAATGATAGGTGAAGGAGCAAAGTGGCAAGATGCTAAGGATTTTCAGAGGCAACATCAACTTGAAAATTTGCAGGTTTTACCATTTCAGCCTGAAGAAAAGCTGCCTTATACCATGCCTTTAGCCGATATTGCTCTGGTGGCTCTGGATGCGGGAGCCGAAGGTTTAATGATACCCAGTAAAATGTTTTACTATATGTCGGCAGGTTCTGCTGTTGTGGGTATCTGCTCGGGTCGGAATGATGTGTCCGTAATCGTTAATGAGGCCGCCTGTGGGGTCACTGTGGAGCCGCAACAACCTGAGGCGCTAGCAAGGGTAATCAAGGAGCTAGTATATGATACGAAAAGGCTTGATAGTTATAAAATTAAAGCACGTGAAGCTGCCGTGGCCAGTTACTCACGTAAGGTTTGTATGCAGGATTTGGTAGACAGTGTTGTTAAAGTGTTGAATAGTTAAGGGGCATAATATGCAATCGTTTAAATTGTCAAAAGTGGAGTCATTATTATGTCTTTGTATCAGGCACTGTGATTTTATAGATAAAATTAAAATAGTATCTTTGTATAGAGAGCTTGGAGATGAGGCTGTTTATGCCTCGGCAAAATTGAACGGTGTAGCGTCAATTACCGCTCATGCCTTGAGTCTGTGTATTGAGAATGGGGCTTTGCCTGCGCATTGGCTGGAAGAATATAATGCTATTGAGCAAAAACTAACCGCTTATATGGCTGAACTGGATAAAGTGGCTAGCCTGCTTGCAAAAAATGATATTCCATTGCTAGCGTTAAAGAATAGCGGAATAACTAAAGGTATGTACCCATACCCAGGAGCCTGCCCCATGGGGGATATCGATGTGCTCGTAAGTAAAAAACAGTTTAGAGCTGCGCATGAAATTTTGACTGAGCATGGCTATACACTGAAGTTTAGGTGTGAGTTTGAAGAGGATAGTCTTGAGGCTGCTGAGCATGGTGGTGGAGCAGAGTATTCAGTACAGCTCGAAGAAGGACGGCATTTATGGTTTGAGCTTCAGTGGCGTCCTGTGGCGGGTCGTTGGATTCAGCCTGAGCAAGAACCAAAAGCAGATGAGCTGGTGGAACGCTCAATCGCGATTGAAGACTCCGATGTACGCTTACTTTCCCCTGAAGATAATCTCTTGCAAGTTGCTTTACACACAGCAAAGCACACTTTCGTTCGCGCACCTGGGTTTCGTTTGCATACCGATGTCGATAGGATTGTTTCAACTCAGGATATTAACTGGAATCTGTTTACCGATAGAGTGATTGCTTTAAAAACTAAAACCGCGGTGTATATGTCACTTGCTATGGCTAAAACTTTATTGGGAACTCCTGTTCCAGATGAAGTGCTAATTAAGATTCAACCTAATATGTTTAAGGTGAAGATCATGCAGGGCTGGTTAGAAAAAGTTGGAATTTTTGAACCTGATGCACCTAAGTGGAGTAAGCTTGGGTATATCATTTTTGTTAGTATGCTGTATGACACGTTTGGTGATTTTTTTGCGGGCGTATTACCTGACTCAAGAAATATGAAAGAGCAATACGCGTTTTCGAGTAATTTTTTGTTGCCTTTCTATCATGCTAAACGTATTGCTCAGCTTCTACTTAAAAGAGCCAACACATAATGCTAAAACGCATTTTTGATTTCACAGTAGCCTTTGTAGTGTTGCTGTGTTTAAGTCCTGTCTTGCTGGTTGTATCGTTTCTTATAGCAAGAAATATGGGTTGGCCTGTTTTATTTAAACAGGCTCGCCCAGGGTTAGATGAAAAGATTTTTTTCCTACGCAAATTCAAGACTATGTCTGACGCAAAAGATAACAAAGGGAGTTTGCTGGAAGATGAAAAGCGGATTACGGATTTTGGACATTTTTTAAGAAATTCCAGTATTGATGAGTTACCTGGGTTATGGAGCGTTTTAGTAGGGGATATGAGTCTGGTTGGCCCCCGTCCTTTATTGGTTGAGTATCTTGAGCGCTACTCGTCAGAACAGGCTCGACGTCATTTGGTTAAACCGGGTATTACCGGCTGGGCTCAGGTTAATGGACGCAATGCGATTAGCTGGGAAGACAAGTTTAAGCTTGATGTCTGGTATGTTGAGCATCAAAGTTTCTGGCTAGATATCAAAATTCTTTTTTTAACAGTAAAAAAAGTTTTTTTTAAAGAAGGTATTAGTCAGCAAGGCCACGCCACCATGCCCGTATTTATGGGTACACAAACCAATGTAGAAGAAAAACATTCTCCGAATAATTAGCCACTTGTATTAAAAGAGTGCAGTAGAAACCATTCAAAGCCGAAAGGCAACAGCATGAAAGAACTCAATATATTATTTACAGCAGCGGGCAGGCGGGTTTCTTTGTTGCGTAGTTTTCGCCGGGCCTTAGATGAATTAGGTATTAAAGGAAGTATTGTTGCAGCAGATGCCGGGTTATCGGCACCGGCTTCTTTTGTGGCAGATGAAAGAGTGTTGGTTCCAAGGGTTGATTCTCACGAATATATCTCCTCTTTGAAGGCTATCTGTAAAGAACACAATATTAGTTTACTCATCTCCCTTATCGATACAGATCTAACGCTGTTATCACAGCATAAAGCGGAGTTCTCGGCAGAAGGCATTACTGTTTTAGTTTGTGATGAAGCGACTAATAACATCTGCTTTGATAAGTTGAGCAGCTTTAAATTCTTTACCACTAACAATATTAATACCCCGGATGTTTTTAGTAGCAAAGAGGTAGATGAACTAGCGCTAACTGATTTGCCTGTCATGATTAAACCTTGGGACGGTAGCTGTAGCGTAGGAGTTAATATTGTTTACACGATGGAAGAGCTGGCTTTTTACAAAGCAAATACTCACCATGCGATGGTGCAGCGCTTAGTAGAAGGTGATGAGTATACCTGCGATACTTATGTGGATTTTAAGGGTAAAGTACGTTGTGTGGTGCCTCGTAAACGCCTTGAAACCCGTGCCGGAGAAGTAAGCAAAGGTTTAACAGTGAATGACCTTGTGGTTATAGATGCAGTTATTGATTGTGTAAATAAACTACCTCATGCCGTGGGTTGTATGACGGTACAATGTTTTAAACAACCTGATGGTACGGTGTCTTTTATTGAGATAAATCCACGCTTTGGTGGTGGGCATCCACTATCTATTCATGCTGGTGCCAATTTCCCTAAATGGATATTACAAGAGTTAACTCAGGGTGAGTGTGATGCCTCATTTGATGGCTGGCAGGATGATTTAGCTATGTTACGTTTTGATGATGAGATCATTGTAAAAGGCAGTGATATTCGATGATTAAAGCCGTGATTTTTGATTTGGACGATACGCTTTATCTTGAACGGGATTATGTCAAAAGTGGATTTAAGGCTGTTGATGGGTTTTTACAGCAACAAGATATAACGGGTTTTTTCTCGGCTGCCTGGGCCTATTTTGAAGAAGGTGGTAGGGGTGATACCTTTAATGAGGTGTTGAGTCAGCTGAATATTAGCTACGACAAAGCATATATATTGGAATTAATTGCAATCTATCGCCAACATAAACCGGTAATTTCTCTATTGCCTGATGCATATGGGGTTATTGCTAAGTTCAGTGAATATTTTCATTTGGGTCTGATTACTGACGGGTATTCAGTGGTACAAAATAATAAAGTTGATGCGCTTCAATTAAAGAACCTGTTGCATAAAGTCGTAATCACTGATGAGTTAGGTAGTGCTGGGGAGTATTGGAAACCTCACGCTAGACCTTATGAAGTTATGCAGGCGTATTTTTCTGTACCTCATAATACCTGTATTTATATCGGTGATAATGTGAAAAAAGACTTTGTCACGGCGAATAAACTCGGTTGGAAAACTGTGCAGATTTGCCGAAAAAAAGGTGAATATACAGAGCAGGTTTTACCTGGTGAGTATCGTGCTGATCATAGGATTTTATCTATGAATGAGTTGCCAGAACTTATCTCAAGATTTTAAGAGTATTAACCATCATGAGTACTATTGAATTTTCACCTTGGCCTTGTTTTACTAAGGAAGAGGCTGACAAAACTGGTGAAGTTTTATTAAGTAACAAAGTGAATTACTGGACTGGTCAGGAAGGTCGAGAGTTTGAAAAAGAGTTTGCTGCTTATACTGATGCTGGATATGCCGTCGCTGTTGCTAATGGTACCGTGGCGTTAGATTTAGCCTTAAATGCTTTAGGTGTAGGGGCGCGTAATGGTGGTTCTGAAAAAGATGAGGTGATTGTAACTTCACGTACTTTTTTGGCCAGTGCCAGTAGTATTGTATTTGCGGGTGCCGTCCCTGTTTTTGCTGATATTGATCGTGAAAACCAAAATATCACTGCTGAAACTGTTGCTGCAGTTCTAACTGAAAAAACTCGAGCAGTCATACCTGTTCATTTAGCGGGCTGGCCCTGTGAAATGGATGGTATTATGGCACTGGCTGATAAGCATAAGCTATTTGTAATTGAGGATTGCGCGCAAGCCCATGGTGCCAAATATAAAAATAAGTCTGTTGGCACCATTGGACATATTGGTACATGGTCTTTTTGTCAGGATAAAATCATGACCACAGGCGGTGAGGGTGGCATGGTGACCACTAATGATAAAATGCTCTGGTCAAAAATGTGGTCTTATAAAGACCATGGTAAATCATGGCAAGCCGTTTATGAAACAGAGCATCCGCCTGGTTTTAGATGGTTACATGATACTTTTGGTACAAACTGGCGCATGACTGAAATGCAGGCTGCAATTGGTCGGATTCAGTTGAAACGTATGGCAAGCTGGACTGAAAAACGCCAACATAATGCCCAAAAAATTTGGCACTGTGCTAGTCAATTTGATGCATTACGCGTTCCAGAAATACCTGAGGATATCGAGCATGCGGCTTATAAATGTTATTTGTTTGTACGTCCTGAGAAATTACAAAGCGGTTGGAGCCGAGATCGCATCATGAACGAAATTACTGAATTAGGTGTGCCTTGTTTTTCAGGTTCTTGTTCTGAGGTTTATCTGGAAAAAGCTTTTGATAATACTGGATGGCGACCTGAAGAACGTCTGCCGATTGCAAAGGAGTTGGGTGAGGTTAGTTTAATGTTTTTAGTACACCCAACATTGACTCAGGATGAAATAACAAAAACAACAGATGCTATCCAGAAGGTTATGTCTAAAGCAAGCATGGCTCAGTATTGACTTTTAAAGGCGAGGAGTATATATTAAAAATATATACTAATAGAGGGTGGTGATAGGATGGAAACAGCAAAGTTATTTCAAAATGGCAGTTCTCAAGCAGTAAGACTGCCTAAAGCGTTCAGAATCCCTGGTAATGAGGTGAAGATATTTAAAAAAGGCAAACAGGTCATCCTGGAGCCAATAGAAACAACCTGGGATTTGTTTTTTGAATCCTTAAGTGAATTTCCAGAAGATTTCATGAAAGACGGGCGTAAGCAGCCTGCAATACAGAAGAGAGAATCTTTTTGATGCAATATCTGCTTGATACTAATATTTGCATATATCTTATCAAAAAGCGGCCGCTAGAGGTTCTTCAACGATTCAGGCAACATTCTCCACAGGATGTTGTCATCTCTTCAATCACCTTGTTTGAGCTTCAGTATGGGGTTGAAAAAAGTCAATATCGGCAAGCTTCCGAGGATGCCCTTGTCAAATTTTTGTCGGCACTTGATCTTATTGATTTTGACCGTGCCTCCGCAATAGAAGCAGCAAATATTCGCGCGCAACTCGAAAGAAAAGGAATGCCGATTGGTTCTTATGATCTGCTCATAGCGGGTTTGGCTAGATCACGGGGTATGACATTGGTGTCCAACAATACCAAAGAGTTTGAAAGAGTTGCTGGGTTGGCATTGGAAAATTGGGTTAAATAAACTGGGTATAGTTTACCCCAAAAAAGGGGAGTGCGGCCGAGCAAGGTCGATTATTTCAGCGGATGTAAATCCCGTCCCGGCAATTAATTCTGCAAAAATGATTCAATTCCAAAAAATCTTCAGGCAGGTGAATTGCGATAAAAAGACCGAATTGATAGAATGCATGTACCTGGTTTACGGTTTATATGTTCAAAAGAGGGTGACTATATAATGGCTGTAGTAAAAAAAAGTGCGGAAAAATATACTTATTCTGATTATCTGACATGGCCGGATGATGAGCGGTGGGAGATAATAGCTGGCGAGGCATATAACATGTCACCTGCTCCGAGCATTAAACATCAGAATGTAGCAGGTACGCTTTTCAGTTATTTAAAACAACAACTCAGGGGAAAGCAATGCAGACCCTTCATCGCTCCCACAGATGTTGTACTTTGTGATCATGATGTTGTGCAACCCGACATCATTGTTGTGTGTGATGAGAAAAAGATCACAGAGGCAAATATACAAGGTGCGCCTGACCTTGTTATTGAAGTGCTATCACCGGCAACAGCACTTAAAGACAAGAGAGAAAAGAAATCTCTCTATGAGAAATCCGGTGTCAGGGAGTACATTCTCATCGATCCTGTCGAGCTGTATGTAGAGAGATTCTTCCTGAAAGATAAACGATATGGTGAATCTGGAATATTTGGCCCTCAGGAAGTATTGTCACTGAAAAGCCTTAAGGGAATAGATGTTCCACTGTGGGAAGTTTTTGAGGTGGAACCTCTTGATGACTGATGAAAGGTCTGAAGAAGACGGTCGATGCCTATTTGAAAGAAATATTGCTTGAATAGCAATGCTTTGATTTATGTTTGTTTTTAAGTATTGTTGTATAATTATTTAAAAGACAGCAAAGGTGGGTAGTGTGACTATGAAAATAGGGGTGCGAGAATTAGCCAGAAATTCCAATATTTTAGCTGGTCATGATTATATTGACGTAGAGGATAAAAAAACCCATCAATATAAAGGCTTATTTGTGTCAGCAGATCATGCTGAGATGGTTAAAAAGTTTATTGATAAAAAAATAAGTCAAAAAAAAAAACAACAACTGGATGAGATTATGCAATTTGCAGGGATTGCAGATGGCGAGTTTGGTGACATGAGTATTCAGCAGTTAACAGCTTTAAAACGCAAGAAGTATGATAAAAAATAACAAAATATTTTTAGATATTAATGTTGTTGTAGATTTTATCGAATCTTCCAGGGGCAGACACCAAAAAGCAGTTGAGTTAATTCAATATTTAACAATCAATGATTACGTGATACATATCAGTGAAGATATGTTAACCACTATTTACTATATCGCTAAGAATAAAAAAGGCGCATTGAGCTTCTTAAGGAATATAGTAGATGGTTGGCTGATTTTATCTTTTGGGCAATGGATGATTAAAACAGGAATAGATTTGTCATTAAAACATGAGTTAGATCTGGAGGATGTATTGCAGTGTTTATGTGCCAGAGAAAATGGTTGCGCAGTATTCATTACTAATGACAATAAATTTTATGACTGTGGTTTGAATATTTGTACAATTGATGAGTTTTTGAATGAAAAGGCTGTGTGACATGTTTTTGGCAGTCATTGCCTCCTGTATTCTCATTGTGCAGTCATAGTTGTTGTGTTTTGGATAAAGGTCACATCTAAAGGTCCAGCAGCTTGTCCGAGAATAGAGAACCTACTGCAAATGTACTGGTCTGACAGGGTTGGAGTAAATAATACAATTTTGTAAATGGCTAAATTCAGGAGTATGAATACTGACCCCAATGCCAGTAAGTTAACAGAAATGTAGCGTTTTTACTGTCATCCCGAACGAATGTGAGGGATCTTAGCCCCCGTACAACAAGGTTTGGTCGAAATGACAAACTGCCCGTAATATTGCTTAACTTACTGGCATTGATACTGACCCCTGTAGTGACACCCCATTTGCAATTGATTTTAACGCCTTCAATGTTTATACTTATGTCTAAACGTTGTGAGGTTTGTTATGACAGAAGTGACATTGGATATAAAAAAGTGGGGTAATAATCTCGGGGTGCGCTTGCCTGCAGCAATTGCTCGGGAGGCAAACTTGCATGTACATCAACAGGTTCGAATTACTGTTATTGATGAACAAATTGTCATTACCCCTGTTCTGGATGAGCAGTTGTCGTTGGAGCAACGGTTGGCTACTTTTGACCCTGAGTTACATGGTGGTGAGGCAATGCCTTCGGTGCAAAGACTGGGTGCAGAAGTGTGGTAAAAAAAGCGAGCCGATGGATACCTGATCGTCAGGATATTATCTGGATTGACTGTAATCCACAGGTTGGGCAGGAAATGCGTGATATTCATCCATTTTTAGTGTTAAGCCCACGTGTTTTTAATGATAAAACGTCACTGGTTATTGGTTTGCCAATGACAACAGCTGAGTACAATGTCAGCAATCCATTTGCTATTGTCCTGGGTAAAGCTTCAGGAAAAAAGCCTAATAAAATCAGCTATGTGCTTTGTCATCAGCCAAAATCATTTGATTGGAGGGTTCGTAAAGCTAAACCGCATCCATCAGTTTCATTGAGTAACGATTTGTTTGTCAGAGTGTGTGAGCGGCTAAATCAGATTGTTCAACTCACGTAAAAGGCAGTATTTATAGCCTGAAATTTTGAATTAAAAGGAGCTTTTAGTAATGAATAAAATCTTACGTGATATATTAAAAGCTCGAACAGATATCAAGTTCTCAATTCTTTTTGGTAGCCGGGCAAAAGGTAATGCACATGACCATAGCGACTGGGATGTTGCGCTATTTTTTAGCGATAATAGTGATGCCTGGGAAAATATGGGTAAGAAAGAAGACATTCGGCAGCAGATAGCGAAAGCATTAAAAATAGAGAGCCAAATGATAGATTTGGTTGATTTGTATCAAAGCGGTCTTGGCATAAGTGCAACCGTTGTTGATGAAGGAGTGGTTTTGTCAGAACAAGATAGCCTTGCGCTCGCTTATTTTTATCAAGGTATTTGGGCGAAACTCGAAGATTATTATTGGAATGTTGAACATGCGACTTAAAATCTATCAACAGGAAACACAAAAGCTATGTGAAAGACATAGAAAAGTGCTTAATGAAATTCGCAGTCAGCTAGAAAAAAATAATGAGCTGAGCTTGATAGAAGAGCAAGCCATGCTGCATTCACTGCAAATAACCATAGAAAATGCAACAGGAAAAGCGCGACATATTTTAAAATCACACAACAGAAAAGTACCCATTAGCGCATATGACTTATTCGAAGAGTTAATATCACAGGGCTATATTCATCTGGAAGAACTAAAGCAATGGAAGAAAATTATCGGTTTAAGAAATACTATTGTGCATGAATACATGAAAGTGAATATGGAGTTAGTGACAAATGTGGTTTTAGAGAAGAAGTATGTAGTGTGCTGGCATTCTTAAATTTGCCATTTGATGGTTTTGTTGCGGATGGCTAGAATCATCACATGAGTGCAAAGGAGATGCGAATTGCCCACGCTTCAAAGTATGGTAAGGAATAAAAGAGTTTTTAAATGAAAAGGTTGTTTGATTTTATTTTAGCCATTACTGCCTCCTGTATCCTTGTAGTACCCATAAGTCTTGTCGCATTATGAGTTAAATTAACCTCCAAAGGTCCAGCTTTATATTGGTCTAACAGGGTGGGCATCAATAATTCAATCTTCAAAATGCCAAAATTCAGGAGCATGAAAGTTGATACCCCTGCAGTAGCAACGCACTTATTACAAGATCCAAAGAGCGTGTTGACTCCGATTGGTGATTTTATCCGTAAGTCAAGCCTGGATGAATTACCTCAATTATGGTGTATTTTGAAGGGTGATATGAGTTTTGTCGGACCTCGACCGGCTTTGTTTAATCAGAATGACCTGATAACTTTGCGCACAAAACATGGCATTCATAAGCTTATTCCCGGATTAACCGGCTGGGCTCAGGTTAATGGTCGAGATGAGTTACCCATACCTGAAAAAGTGGCTGTTGAAGTGGAATACCTGCAAAAAAAATCCTTCTGCTTTGATCTTAAAATATTGTGGATGACATTCTTAAAAGTTGTTCAGCGAGATGGTGTGGCTCATTAATGTGTCCGGTGATATTAAACCACTTCAGGACTTGACCAGAACAGCGCTACCTTTTTAATTCTTTTTTAGGACGAGACAGTTTAGTGTGGCAAGCCCAGTATTTGAGAATTTTCTTTCCAGGTTTTATTGAGTTGGTTTTGTATTTGGTGAATGGTTTTTTTCTGAATACCCAATGATTGTGCAGTATTTGTGAACTGACTAATCGCATCAGTTATATTTTCAATTACTTCTTTGGCTTCTTGCCAGTTTGAGAAGCTTGCATCGGTGGCAAGTTGTTGGATAACTTTAAGTGGGGGCTGTTTTCCATAGCCAATGAAAGCTGTGCTATGTTCGTTAAATGCTGTTGGGCTATAGGTTATATCGTAGAAAGGAGAGGGATTCCAGTTACCATCATCGGTTTGTAGAAAACTCCAGTTTTTTGCATGGTCATCTTGATTACAGCTTAAGAGATTAAAGATGGCTCGTGCAAATTGTATTTGCCCTGTTTTAGGAGATTGGCATAACACTCGTGAAGCTTTAATGATCTCTTGATAATCAAGTGATGGCATTCTAAAGTCTGCGTCAAGCAACCCTGCTGCGCTGTGCATGTGCATCTTACCTAATTGTCCTCCAGGTGTTTGTTGCCTGTCAAAGCGTTTTAAGGCAAGCCAATGAGATGCTCCTGATGTTTTAGGTGCGGGGATTAATTGCCACTCTGGAGTGTCGATTTTTGCAAGTTTGGCCATGGTTAGGTAGGCTGCTTCACAGAGTCCTTCTTCATGTTTTAGGGGTAGGTTTTCTGAGGTAAATTTGACCAGCCATGCCTCGTCTCCTTTTGTAGGTTGTGTACGGCATTTTGAAAAATCGCCGGGAGCAAAATAGAGTTGTGCTTTGGGCCTGGCACCAGCAGAACTTCCAGCAGTAAGCAAAGCCTGCGTGAGCTCTTCAGTTTGCCCATTAAATACAGCTTGTGCCTCAAGACCAAGTATATGTAAATCTAGTTTAGGGTTGATTTCATTTTGTTCGTTGCAAGCAGGTTGGTAGCTTAAAGCCCCCACACCTGTGTTGCCGACTAAAGACAACCTGTCCATTGCGGTTATTTGATTAGGTTGTAACCCTCTTTTTTTAAACTCTCTATCCTGTAATAATAGCCCCCACCCATCAGGCAGTGAATCTGAAAAAACACCATGAAGTTTATTGTGAGGAGTCTTTGGAGCAAGCTGTAGTTCATTGGTAAATTTCAATTTGAATGGTGATAGGTTTTTTTGTGAATTTAGGTAAGAATTATCGTATTGAAAATAAACCCCCTGCTTATTTTGTGCCAATACGCCTACTGATATACTTTCGCCATTAGATAAGTGGCGAATTACATTAATTTTAGGGGTTAATATTGGATTAGCTAAATTCACCGTTTAACACCTCATCTATTGTTCTAGGTTGTGAATTATTCGTTGTTTTTGTGAGGTTGTTGATTTTATTGAGGTCGTCAAGTGATTGCCATAACAGTAAGAATTGGCGAAGAGATATTTGCCCTGTTGTTTCAAACTTCTTAATTGTTGATGACGGAACGGTACTTTTTTCTGCCATAGAATCACGAGATAGCTTGGATTTTTTGCGTAGTTTTTGTAGGTGGCGAGTAAGATTGAGCTGTACGTCTACTTCGGTTAAAAATGTTAAATGCTCCATGTTTATACCTGTTGGCTGGTGTGCGTGGATACTATTATATCTTATTGTTTTATTAATTTGTTGTTTTGGACTGTATAGTGTCCAACAATATGGATTATTAAGACTGGCATCGCAAATCATTTAGTAAGGAAAATATGGGGGCAGGCTACTTTTTGTGGGAGTTCTGGGGAGAAGAGCTCTCTGAGAAGAGCAGAATAGGGGGCAATCCTGTTTTATAATGTCATTGGCTTGTATTGAAAATTCAATGGGGCGAATTCAATTTAAAATGGGTTTGCATGAGAAAACGTCGTAAATTTAGAGGTTTTGAAATCTATGTGAGCGGCTAAATCAAGGCTCTGTTTTGAAAAATGCCGCGGATGTTCTATACTTGTCTAAAGTTAATTATATATTTGAATTTTTTGTCTCCTGGTTGAAAAACATCAATATCACATCACGAAATAAGAAAAAGCTATTGTTGCTGTTATGCGACATTCTGCTGATCCCGGTTGCATTATGGATGGCTTTTTCGCTGCGCCTGGGTGAAATTTATTTTCCAGCAGATGGCATTCCTTATTTATTCTTGTTAGCGCCGCTAATTTCTGTTCCTATTTTCATCCGCTTTGGCCTGTATAACGCAATAATCAGATATATTGGTTTTCATGCGTTATGGGCTGTAATACAGGCAGTTTCGCTCTATGCCATACTGTGGGGCGTGTTGGCTCTGTTGAGTGGTGTGGACGGTTTGTTGCCGCGCTCAGTTTTAATCATCAACTGGTTTGTTGCCATTTTGCTAGTTGGTGGTAGCAGGATGTTAGCCAGATGGTGGTTGTCAGGTGTCAACCCGTTACACAGAATTCGTTCGCTGAATGCCTTAAGGGCAGACAGCGGGGCGGATAGAAAAAATGTGCTGATATACGGAGCAGGCTCAGCCGGTATTCAACTTGCCAGTGCGCTTTCTTTTGGTTCGGACTACAATCCGATTGCTTTCATTGATGACGATAGGCGTCTTAAAAATAACCAGATCAACAGTTTTCACGTTTATCCTTTTACCCAGCTTGGTTGCCTGATTGATAAACACAAAGTAACGGATGTTTTGCTTGCTATTCCGTCTGCCTCAAGAAGTCGAAGAAATAAAATAGTGAACATGCTCGAGCCTTATCCTGTTCATGTGCATACGCTACCGAGTATCGACGAATTGGCCCAGGGTAAAGTAAAAGTTGATGATATTAGAGAAGTTGAAATTGAGGATTTACTGGGGCGGGATCCAGTCAGCCCTGACCCTGAGTTATTGCATGCAAATATAACAAATAAAAAAGTTCTGGTAACAGGCGCAGGCGGTTCTATTGGTTCTGAATTATGCCGGCAGATAATACGCTTAGAGCCTGATTGTTTGATCTTGTTTGATCATAGTGAATATGCTTTATATTCTATTGAAAAAGAATTAAAAGGTTTGGCAAGGGAAAGTTCAGCTGCCAGTGGCTTCAGTCCAAAAAGCAATGGGGCTATTTGTTCTGAAGTGAAAATTCTTCCTGTTTTAGGTAGTGTCTGTGACCAAAGTAGAATGGAAAGGGTGTGTGATAGTTATGGTGTCCAGACAATCTATCATGCGGCTGCCTATAAACATGTGCCATTAGTTGAGAGCAACCCTGCTGAGGCAATCAGAAATAATGTGTTTGGCACCTTTCATGCAGCACAGGCAGCGATAAACACAGGCGTGCAGACTTTTGTATTAATTTCTACAGATAAAGCCGTGCGACCGACAAATACCATGGGTGCGACAAAACGCTTTGCAGAGCTTATTTTGCAGGGGCTGGCGCAGAGATTAATAGATAACAAACATTCTAGTACACGATTTTGCATGGTTCGTTTTGGTAATGTTTTAGACTCATCGGGTTCTGTTGTTCCATTGTTTCGAGAACAGATAGCCACTGGCGGACCGGTTACGGTTACTCACGCCAAGATTATTCGATATTTCATGACCATACCGGAAGCGGCACAGCTTGTCATTCAGGCTGGTGCAATGGGCCGAGCTGATGGTAGGGGCGGTGATGTTTTTGTACTTGATATGGGTGAACCAGTTAAGATATTTGAGTTGGCAAAAACACTTATACATCTTTGTGGTTTAGAAGTAAAAAGTGACGAGCATCCACATGGTGATATAGAAATACGTTTTACCGGCTTGCGGCCGGGTGAAAAGCTGTATGAAGAATTGTTGATCGGCGACAATGTAACTCAGACTGAGCACTCCTTGATTATGCGTGCCCAGGAGGAAGTGCTTGACTGGAGTATAATACAGCAGTTTTTAAATGACTTTAAAGATGCGCTACGTGTTTGCGATCAGGAAAAAATTAGAGCGTTATTGTTAGCGTCAGTAAGAGGTTACAAACCACAATGTAATATTCAAGATATGCTTTATAAGCAGCAGAAACTGCTTGCTAATGAAAGCAATGTCGTTGATATTAAATTGCTGAAATAATCAGACTTTCTCTTTAAACCATTCTCTTCATAAAGGCAAAAGCACTGGGTAGTGCATTCTTTATTTCTTTATTAAAATATCCAGGCTAACATCTTACACCGTTGAGAAAATTAAACTAAACTGTTCAAAGTTAATAATTATGGGTCTAAAACGATTTCCAGGGGAATACAAACGGATGCAAAATGAGTGTTGAAAAATCCAGTCAAAAAACGTCAGGTCATGAAGATTCAGAGCATGGTTATCCGCGTCGTGATTACTTAGGACAACCCGTCGTTTATGGTGTGTTGCCGGATCAGCTAAATGACGAAATAAGTCTTGTCGATCTATTTTCCAAACTGGCTAGTCAGTGGAAGCTTATCATCACCGCTACAGTTGGTGGTACATTGCTTGCTGTTGTGCTGGCAATGCTGCTGCCAACGGTCTATCAGCCCTCCCTTAAAGTATCGGTGCCGTTTGCGGGTAACATTGCTGCTTTAACTACGGTAAACACGCTTTTAGGCGGAGACAGCCATTTCCCATCATCACCACAAGCTGTATTTACCAGTTACTACAACATGCTACGTTCAAGAGAAGCGTTTTCAGCATATATTGGTGAGTTGAATTATCTGCAGGAATATTATCCGGATGTAACAACAACAGATGAAAAATCAGTATTACTTGCCAGTCTGATTAAAGGACTGAAAATTAGCATAGAAGAACCAGTACCGGAGCGAAAAGGCGGTTATGTTGCAAACCCGAGCAGGCTGGGGGTTAGTCTTCAGGTTGAAAATGAGATTGCTGGTGTTGAATTGCTCAATAATTTTGTGGTTTATGTTAATCAAAAATTAGTTGATAAGCTGCAAAATGAAGTCGATACACTCATCAGGCATAAAGTTGAAATTCTCACTAAACAGGTGGCTAAGCTAAGAGAGCAGTACCGGCAGGGTAGAGTTCTGTCTATTAAAAAGATGGAGCAGGATAACGCTAAAACGATAGCCCTGTTGCAGGAGCAGATGTCAGCTTATGTCACTAAGGAGAAGGCCAACCGGACAACCCGGGTTGCCAATGCGGTAGAAGCGCTTGAGATGGCAAAAAGCCGCAGTATTACCTATCCCACCACTTTAGACGCTATGGCGCGAAGGGGGCAGGAAGGCAGGACTGTGAATACAGCAATTACTGTTGTTGATAATAAGCAGGTGTTATCACTGTATCTACAGGGC
>CAZALW010000007.1:0-26645 GCA_964485705.1 uncultured Thiotrichaceae bacterium | reverse complement strand
TCGCTATAATTTCTGGCAAAGTATCCATTGCTTTTTGTAAAGCATTAAAAGCTGCGTTTGAAAGCCCCCATCCGTCACTGCTATATTTTTCCAGGTTGAGGTGTTTAGTGTTTTTCAATGCTATTATCTTTCGTTTGATTAAATGGGTGTAAATAGTTTGATATTTCATCCTTTGGTTCGTTAACAGCACATCCATGTGCCACTTTTGAATGAAGTTTATCAGCGTTTAAACTAACTATCCATGAGGTATATAGCGCAGAGATGTAATCAGCGTTTTTTTGGTTTTGTTCTTTTTTTATGTGATTATATAGTTGAACTTTGTTATTGCATGAATCATAATGATAAACATGATTAAAAGGCAGATTACACAAGAGTTGTTAATTCAGTTACAGGAATATCCCATTGTAACCGTTCTTGGGCCTCGTCAGGCTGGAAAAACAACATTAGTGCGTAATGTATTGCCAGACTATGATTATGTATCATTAGAAGATCCTGATAATAGAACGCTCGCAATCGAAGACCCTAAAGCTTTTTTGAAGCGTTATCAAGGCAGAACAATCTTTGATGAAATACAACGTACGCCAAACCTGCTTAGTTATTTACAGGGGATTGTTGATGGTGAAAAGATAAATGGTCGATTTGTATTAACCGGTTCTCATCAGTTGGAACTGCGTGCCGCAGTGTCGCAGTCGCTTGCAGGGCGTACTGGTATCCTACATTTATTACCACTATCTATTGCCGAGTTAAAGGGTGCTAATATTGAATTTGATGATTTTGAATCCTATATTGTTAACGGCTTCCTGCCAAGGATTTATGATCAAAAACAAAGATCCAGTCGCGCTTATTCAAATTATTACCAAACTTATATTGAGAGAGATGTCAGGCAATTAATCCAGCTAAAAGATGTCAGTCTGTTTGAAAAATTTATCAAACTTCTTGCTGGAAGGGTAGGGCAAGTTGTTGATTATCAATCGCTTGCTAATGATGTTGGTGTTAGCGCTGTTACCATTAAACAATGGTTATCCATTCTGGAAGCCTCTTTTGTTGTATTTAAATTGCCCCCTTATTTTGAAAATTTTGGTAAAAGAGTGATTAAATCTCCAAAATACTATTTTACTGATACCGGCTTATTGGCTTATTTGCTGGGTATTGAGCAGCCATCACAGGTAAGTCGTGACCCTCTGGTGGGCAACATCTTTGAAAACCTTGTGATCATAGAAGTTTTAAAGCTCAGATATAACCAGGGACGCAATGCAGATTTGTATTTTTTTAGAGACAGTAATGGTAGAGAGGTTGACCTGCTTTATAAAACAACAGAGGGTTTAATTGGCGTAGAAATTAAATCAGCATCCACCTGGCATGCTAAATTCAGCAATGGATTACTTAGGTTCTCTACATCTAATTCAGAATTCGCCCACAGTATTGTTGTTTATAACGGTAAATCTATTGAATTAAGCAATGGTGTTGAAGTCATGGGCTATAAGCAATTTTTAAGTTGATGTGACAACCTCAACATTCAATGTGCCACTACTCATAAGTCGTGCCATGCTTAATTAGAGATTCCTTAGAAAATTTGAAAACAAGAGCAAGAAGATGCCATTTATTAATCAGTTGAATATTGTTAAACAGGCTAACTCAATTATTCTATACGATGCCAGCCTTATATCTGCGCCAACATTAAAACTATTTGACAGCGATTATCACGTTAATAGTGAAAATCAGCCAAATAATTCGACACTACCCGCATCGACAGCATCGACAGCATCGTCAAAATCAGGTATTGGCAGAGCCCGGGTTGTATATTTCGAACACGAGAATATAAAAATGGTATTAAAACATTATTATCGAGGCGGCTTGATGGCTTCGATAGTAAAGGATAAGTACTTTGGTTTTAATGCTGAAAATACGCGTGCCTTTAAAGAGTTTCGGTTGCTGGAAGAAATGCAGCAACTGGGCTTGCCTGTACCGGCGGCAATAGCTGCCCGTGTTGAAAAAGGTCCATTTTATTTTCGTGCAGATTTAATTACCCGCGAAATTGAAAATGCGCAAACCCTGGCAGATATTTTAAGTAAGCAGGCTATTGATACTAACATCTGGAAGAAAATTGGTGCATGTATCAAAGTTTTTCACCAGCATGATGTGTACCATTCTGATTTAAACGCCAGAAACATCATGCTTGCGGGCGGCTTGTTAGAAACCGGTAATGTTTATTTGATTGATTTTGACAATAGCTATTTTAGAAGCGATGGAGAATCATGGGCAGATTCATGGAAGCTGGCGAATCTGGCGCGTTTAAAACGGTCACTGTTGAAGTTTAAGAAGAAACAGGATAGTTTTAATTTTGATGAAAGTAACTGGTTAGCTTTATTGGCAGGTTATAACATGGATGTTGTTGCTAATGGTTGAGTTTTGTCCAATATGAGTAGTAGTGCATGGATGCACTGTTTATGTCCATGGATGGACGGCCATGTTTGCAATTATGGCGCAAAGAGCCAGGAAGGCGGTGCGATTTACGAACCTAAGGATGGAAATGAGTCTGAAAACGAATACATTCATGTGTCGAGCATCAAAAATACCAGGCCAGTTGTGCGAACAGGTTTAATTCTGTGCTCAACTGTTTGCCGGTAACGCCAGAATCAATACCGCCAAACTCAGTGCCTGCTGCACCTGCGGGAATACTTAATGCGGCCAGTAACTGCCAGTTCTGCTTGAGGTCATAGGTGCTGACTAATTGAGCCAGCAATGAATGGTCACTGGCGTTGATGAAAACATTGGTTGTGAGTATCCACAGCGGTGTTATTTCTACCATGGCTGATGCAGCCACGTAATGTCGACCCAGGGTGAACAATTCACCACGTATTAAACGCTTGACTAAATCGGGGTTGTTTTCAAGCGCCGCCGGGCTGTAATCACCATTGCTCTGACCAAAACCATTATAAAAATATTCGACAACAGCGTTGATATTATGACCCCAGCCTGTCCATGAATAACTCAGGCTGGTGACCAGGCTGGTGACGTTCCCGGTTTCAGTTTTAGTCAGTATGATGTCACCACGCCAAAGTGCACCGCTGATATCAACAATGCCACCAAGTCCAATAATAGTGTCATCGAAATGCTCAGCAAGTAGCAGGTCGTATTCATTATTGCCGATAAAGCCATGGTACTTGGCGGCAACCGAATTGACATCACTGGTTACCTCACCATTATTATTTCGTCGGATGACCCAGACCGCCTGCAGGTCATTGCCGTTTGGTTGTAAGTATTGTCCGTACAGCATATCGTCGCCGGTTTTGTATTCTTTATCGACAGCGGCAGGGTCAAACGGGTTAAAGAAATCCATTGGTGTATAGATCATACCGTTTCCCCAGCTAACAGCCTGGCGACCGAAGCGGACAACAGTGTTTGATCCGGTGGCATCAATATACAAGCGGTCGAGACGGTGGGCGAGAACAGTGTTGTTATCCTGTTTTATAACACGCGTTAGATCAAATAGACGGTTGTCATCACTTTGCACCGGGTCTGGTATGACTGCCGAATCGGGCAGTTCATTGGCCAATGTAATGCGGTCACCATGCTGTGCGATCAACTGGTAGTCAGTTATCAGTGAAACCTTGTCACCTCGCCAGTCGAATTTCAGGCGTATGTCAGTGTTATGATCGGTTGCTGGTGTCTCAACGAAATCAAGGAACAAGCTGTTTTCAGGAAAGCTGTTGAGCAGGAACCGGTATTTTGCATGACCACCATTGAATTTTGCATCATCTGCTGCCGCTACCGCAGACATAGCGAGAAGACACCATAGAATGAAGCCTGTGGTTAGTGACGTTGTTGCTAGTGTCATCAGGTAACGAAACATTATCGTAACTACTCAGCGTCATCAAAAAAGAAACAGATTTACCACGAAGTACACGAAGATCACGAAGAAAAATAATTGTAAATGATCAACACGATTAAATGCAGCATATGTATCCCTTTCATCCGATTCGTTAATATGTACCATGTCCAATATACCTTAAAACTTCGTGATCTTCGTGTACTTCGTGGTAAAACATTTTTTAACAAACCGTAAAAAAATTGAAACTCACTGAGTAGTTACACATTATCTATCAATCAAATTCTACTGCTTTTCATCGCTGATGATTTTACCGTCTTCCATCTTGATTAAACGTTTGGCATATTTCATCACACGACCATCATGCGTGGCGATAACAAAAGTAATATGGTGATGCTGATTGAGCTTTACAAATAAATCCATCAGTTGACTGGAAGTGGCGGTGTCCAGATTGGCGGTGGGTTCATCTGCCAGTACCAGTGTGGGCTGACTGACAATGGCACGTGCCACAGCGACACGTTGTTGCTGACCGCCGGAGAGGTGTGCCGGACGACGATCCTCCATGCCTTCGAGGCCGACTTCTTTAAGAATTTTATGTGAACGCAAAGCGCGTTCTTCTGCTGTCATGCCGCTCACCTGCATAACAAATTCAACATTCTCGCGTGCAGTCAGTACCGGTATCAGATTGTAAGCCTGAAACACAAAACCGATATTATTCAGTCGCATATCGGCCAGCGGACCTTTGCCGAGTTTATCTATGCGTACTTCACCGACCGTTATCTGGCCACTGTCCGGTGTATCAAGTCCGCCCATGGCATTGAGCAGAGTGGTTTTCCCGGAGCCCGATGGACCGGAAAGGCAGACAAAGTCGCCCGCTTCGATGGTTATGGAAACATTGTTCAGACCGGTAATGATTTCATCACCTTGCTGGAATGTTTTACACAGGTCTTTGCAGACGATTGAGGTCATGGTGTGATACCGGGTTTGATTTTTTCAATGTCGTCATTGTGGTGGTTAATATCATCAATCAATCCTTGCCTAGTGCCTCGACCGGATCAAGGCTGGCAGCATGCCATGCTGGCAAAATACTGGTTAGCAGACCGAGAATTAGCACGATGGCATTAGCCAGCAGCACGTCGTTAAATTTCAGTGCCGGGTATAAAGTACTGCTGGTTCCCATCATCTCCAGCCCTTTGGCGACAGCTGAAATATCAATGCCATCCTGTAGCGGAATGATGCTGCCGATGGCAATGGCATTGCCAAGCAGTAAGCCGATCATTAACAGCAGAAATGATTCGATCAAAATTTGATACATAATTAAACTCGGTCGCATGCCTAATGCCTGCATCAGACCAATTTCACGGCTGCGCTCGAACACCGCCATGACCAGCGTATTGGCCAGACCGAATGACAGAGCAAGAAAAATAACAATAATCCATATCAGTACAAAACCATCCATCATTGCCAGCATACTGCCAAGGTATTTATCGGCTTCGTACCATGGCAGGGTCTGCATGTTTTTGCCTGCGGCATTTTTGATAACTGGATACCAGGCTTCAACCTGTCGATAGTTTTCACCGGTGATTGCTACCTGAGAAACTTTATTCTCAATATTGAGTAATTTCTGTACCGTAGTGAGACCGGCATAAATATAAATTTCTTCCAGGCTGGGCATTTTAGCCTTGTAGATGCCGACCACACGAAAACCACGGTCGGCAATATTATTATCCGGATCCTGACTCATCACCACAACCCGTTTACCCAGACGGGTTTCAAGTCGCTCGGCCAGTCGGGCACCGATGATTAATCCGCTATCATTGCTGTCTTTCAAGAAACGACCCTCAATGATGCTGTTTTTATCAAAGCCAACTTGTACTTCGCTTTTCGGTTCTACACCGAGAAGGGTGATGCCACGACTGTCACGTTCGCTTGATATTACTGCCGGTACACGCACGCGATTTGTCCAGGCTTTTACTTCAGGTATCTGCAGTGCCTTTAATAATATTTCATCCGGTATTGCGATGCTGTTGTTGATGCTCGGGTCATCGCGGTATTGGGGATGCTGAATCTGAACTTCACCCGGCAGGTTGCGGATGCCATTAAGCAGCATGTCATCGACCATGCCGCGCATCAACGCCGTCATAAAAATCATCGCCCACACGCCGACAGTGATAGCCGACAGCATGATTAGCGTACGACGATGATTGCGCCACAGGTTGCGCCATGCCAGCGTGAATATAACCTTGACCGGTATCAGGTTTCGTTTGACTACTGTCATGCCGCTCTCATCGCGCTAACCGGTTGCAGAAAAAACAACCTTAATGCGGGGTAGATTGATGCCAGCAGGCTGCATAAAAACACCATGCCGGGGCCGAGAAAAACCGATAATAACGACAGGCTGGGGTATATTCGATCAGGCAGGTTAAATTTATCAGCCATCTCTGCCATCCCTGGATAGGAAAAACCGACAATGCTGAGGCTATAAGCAAGTGCCGCGCCAAGTCCCGCTCCGATAGTTAGCCCAAGAATGGACATGAGTGAGGTCTCGGTGAAAACCAGTGCGCCAAGACGGACAGGTTTAACCCCGAGCGCCATCATGATACCGAATTCGCGGGTTCGCTCAAGCACAGACATTAGCTGTGTATTCAATACGCTGAAGGCAACAAGCACGATCAGTACCGCGTACATAAACCAGGCGCTGACCATGTCGGCCTGAATTGCCTGTTGCAGGCCGGGCTGTAATTTATTCCAGTCCAGTACCACTAGATCTTTGCGCTCTGCAATACTATGACTGACCTCACGCTGTAATGCAGCGACTAGCGGTAAGCCTTCAGCATTGATGGCGATATTATGACCCTGACTGCCCATGCTGAAAAGTGACTGAAAATACCCCAGCGGAATCTGTGCCATAGAACGGTCAACATCATTAATCCCGGATTCAAAGATGCCAGTGACAATAACAACGCCTGCTGCAAAGGAGCCATCATAACCGCTGCTGAGCAGGGTCAGTTCGTCACCGATGCCAACACGCAGGTTACGAGCGAGTACGCTGCCGATAATTATTTCTTCTGCATTAATATCAGTGAAGTAACGACCCTTATTTATCAGGCCGGACAGGGTGGATACTTTTGGCTCATAGTGTGGTTCGACACCGATAATCTGCAGGCCGAAGGAGCGCTGCTCACTCGAAGTCATAGCAAAAGCAACACCGCGGGCAGCGATCCGTGCAGTAATCCCGGTGTTGTTTAACTGCTTCCGTAATTTTTCAGCAAGTGGCATGATATTATCGAAACTGTTGCGCATTTTCGGGTCATCGTTATAAATATCAAGCTGAATTTGCATGTGACCAGTATAAGGTTTAAGTGTATTGTCGATCATCATGCGATAACTGCCGAACTGCAGCGAGATTAAAAATACCAGTAACAGATTGGAGAAAATCATAGCGCCAACAGTCAGCCAGGTACGGCGTTTATGCCGCCACAGATTTCGCCACGCCATGCGTAATATGATGTTCACTGGCGCGGGTTTCTCAGATTAGACAGAGTGAATAAGCTATCGGGGTGAGATTGATCGAACTGAATATCCTGTACCGATATCTCAGTCCATTCATCAGGTGTTTCTACTTTACCCATGCGAATAACACTGGCCACAGTACGACCACCGAGGGTTTTTATCTGTCGTGCCTTCAAGCTTTTAACCAGGATGTTGTCCTGATCCCAGAACTGTTGTTCGAGCATAATGTGGTCATCACGTATGGTTAAAAACTCCTTGCCCCAGACGATAGCGGCATCTTCGTGCGGAATGGATTCGATGACGTAAATAACACGGCCGTCCTGTTCACGTATTTCTAAAATTTTATGCTCATATTGATCGATGATGTCAGTTGATTTGCTGATATCCTTGTTAGTGAAGTCGCTACCCATCCAGCTTTGACTCATCATGGAAGAAGGCACTTTGATGATGCGGTTAACTTTGGGGGAAAAGATCCACATATTATTGTCTTTGGTCAGTGTGCCATTACCCGCATCTTTTTTTGGTTTGGTCACGCGCACTAAAGAGGTTTTGTCACCTTTGGTCCAGCTGCGCATTGACATACTTCTTTGCCAGTCTGGGCGGTGGATGGTCATGGTCATTTCCGAGTAGGAAGACAGACCACGCCAGTGATTCATTGCCTGTTGTATCAAGTCACGGGGATCAGGTGTGGCAGAGTAGGTCAGCGGTGAGATAAAGCAGAGCATTAAAAACAGTAACAGGTGTTTCATGTTCGTTCCTTTATAAACAGGCATGTCATGAGTTTATACGTGAGTGGGTATCAGGGCAATAAATTGTAACTTCTCAAAAAGTCGTGGCAGTATCGTATTCGGAGAGTAGTCGTAGGGTTAGTAGTGGATGCTCTGACGCTTTTTCGTTCCACATACTACAAAACATTAACCACGAAAAACACGAAATACACAAAAACCCAGGAAAACAATCTTTTTTTGGTGTGTTTCGTGTTTTTCGTGGTTAAAAAAGTTAGTAGCTGGGTTTTATGGTTAATCAGAAAAGTTTTTCTCTGCGATTCAGCGTCTTTGCGGTGAAAATATTTTAAGTCTTAAGTTGACTCTGTTGATTGAGTATCAATGAGGTGTAACTATCCAGTATTGCTTCTGTATTGTGTGTTAGTTTTTTAGTATTGTTTTGCAGTAATGTTTGATGATTTTTATCATCCAGCAATTTTTTTAATGCTTTATCTAAAGTCTTATAAGATTCAACTTGAATGATCGCCTCTTTGATTACCATCAGCTCCAGTTCTTCTTTAAAGTTTTCCATGTGAGGGCCGGTGATAATGGCGTTATTATAGCTTGCGGGTTCTAAGATATTGTGTCCCCCTATGGCTGTAAATGAACCACCCATGATGACAAGTTTTGCGTTTTTAAAATAGTTTTTTAACTCGCCAACGGTGTCGAGTAAAAAAATGGTTGTTTTATCTGTAATGGGCTGTTTTTTACTTCTTTGGGACAGTTTGTCGCAGTGAAGTTTGTTGACGATGGACGTTGCTCGCTCGGGATGCCTTGGTGCGATAATAAGTAGCTCTTTGCGATTTAGTTTTTTCCAGATAGTGTAAATCTGGCATTCCTCATCATCATGCGTGGATGCGACAAGAACATATTCGCGGTTTAGCGAAAAGTTATTTTCTGCTGTTGAGTAATGCTGGTTCAGCGTGGTAGTTAATTTCAGGTTGCCCGCCATGGTTACCAATTTTTCATCTGCACCTAGCATTTTGTATGCCTGTGCGTCTTTTTCAGTGCGGGCATAAATCATTTTAACTTTTGTCAGGCTTGATTTTAGTAAAGCTTTTACCCAGGTATTTGCCGATGTGGTTTTGCTGGATAAACGTGCGTTAATTAAAGTAACCGCGGTGTTGTTTTTGAAACATGCGGTAAATAAATTGGGCCATATTTCTGTTTCCATAACATAAATGGCATTGGGTTTTGTTGTCGATAGAAATCGATTGACGCTATAAAGCCAGTCAAATGGCAGATAACTGTGAAACAGATAGCCAAGATTTTGCTGATTAACAATTTTTGCACCGGTAACGGTATTGGTGGTAATAATGATGTTTAATTTATTGTTTTTACGGTGAATATTTTTAATAAGTGGCAATAATGTGTTTACTTCACCAACCGATGCACAATGAAACCATAAACTGTTTGTTGGTAGCATTGAATAGCTAAAACCCAGACGTTGCCAGAGGTAGCGGCTTTGCTTGTTGCTGATGGCCAGCCACAGAATGTGTCCGAGAATAAATGGACTTAATATAATGGTTAAGCAATTATAAAATAGCATAATAAAACAACATGAATATTATGCTGAGTAAATACTGCTGCGCCCATCAGGCTGTGTTTTAAAGCGTTTGTGTGCCCATAGATATTGTTCTGGACAGGCATAAACCATATCTTCTATGGCTTTGTTGACGTGTGCGCTATCTGCTTTAATGTCTTCTGAGGGGAAGTTTTCCAGTGCGGGTAACACCACAAGTTTAAAGCCTTTACCGTCTTTTAGTCGAACCGGATAAAACGGGACGACAGCGGCATTGGTCATTTTTGCCATTTTGGCGGTTGCGGTTAATGTTGACGCGATGCCGCCGAGAAAAGGCGTGAACACAATGTCCTGATAGCTGAAATCCTGGTCAGGTGCAAACCAGGTGGCATGACCTTTTTTCAGGCCGCGAATAATACCGCGAACGTTTTTGTTGTCGATTAATTCATCGACATGATTTGTGCGATAGTGCGCCATGATGGCGTTGAATAATGGGTTGCGAGCTTTTTTATAAACACCGTTGTATTTATCGCAGTATGTGCCTATCAGTCGTCCTCCTATTTCTAAGGTGGTGAAGTGCCCAGTTAATAAAATGACGGCTTTATGATTTTTTATTGCCTGATCAAGATGTTCTTTGCCCTCAATCTGGCATTGTTGTTTTAATACTTTGCTCTTTTCAAACCAGGCTGTGCCCATTTCAAATATCGAAATGCCCATACTTTGAAAAGATTTCTTATTTAAGGCATCAATTTCTTTTTTGCCCAATTCAGGAAATGCCTGCTTTATATTAATGCGGGCAGTGCGTCTTCTTGATGGGGTGACACGGTAGATTAGCATGCCAACGGCAGAGCCAATACGTTGAATGACTGAGGGCGGTAAATAAACAGATAAACGCAGCAGCCCAATGGCAAACCACAGTGACCAGTATTTAGGAGAAAAATAAGACCTGAATTGCAGAGATTTATTTGTTTGATGATTCAAGGCATTAGCCTGTCTTGTTGTAACTTTTTAATAAGTATAGGTTGCTGTAGGGTGGGCAGGCTTTTTTGCCCACGTTTTAGGCTTTAAAAGCGTGGGGGCTTTAACGCGTGGGCAAAAAAGCCTGCCACCCTACAGCTATTGAATATTTGCTTTAGGAACCAGCCATTCATTTATTTTGTTGACATCGTCAATGCTTAGCGTACCCGCAACCTGTTTCAATTTCAGGCTGTTTGTAATATAGGTATATCGTGCCACGGAGTATTCACGCTTGCTGCTGAACAATAGACGTTGAGATAACAAAACGTCAACGCTGGTGCGGGTTCCCGCATCATAACCGGCCATGGTTGCATCGAGTGAGGTCTGGGTTGAAATCACCGCCTGTTTTCTTGCCTTTACCTGCGCAATATCTGCTTCCAGGCTTAGGTATGCGCTGCGGGCTAAAGCAATGGTCAGGCGTTTCGTCCGTTCATGCAGGGCTTTTGATTGAGTCAGTTCTGCTACTTTCTGACGTATGGTTGAGCTGGTTAAGCCACCACTGTAAATAGGGATGTCCAGTGACAGGATAATGCTGGCGTCGGTGTTTTCGCTTGCCGGAATAGGTTGGGCGAAGCCAATGTTACGTTCATCAGAATTGGTTATGCCGTAAGAGGCGTTTAGGCTCAAACTGGGGTAATGCCCGCCTTTGCTGCCATCATAGGCGCTTTGTGCGGCATCAACTGAGTATTTTGCAGATAGTAAGCTGAAATTAGTTTGCAGTGCTTTTTCTTGCCAGGCATTGATGTCGGTCGGTTCGGGGACAACTAGCGGTATGTCTTGACGTGCAATTTCCAAGTTTTCCGGATAAATGTTAATGATAACGCGCAATGCCTCCCGTCTATTTGATAAATTGTTGATGGCAATAATTTCATCGGCAACGGCAATATCGTAACTTGCCTGCTGTTCCTTTACATCGGTAATGGCGGATAGGCCAACATTAAAGCGCTCCATACTTTGTTCTAATTGTTTGGCTATGGCTTTTTTTTCTGCGTTGGCGGTTTCCAGCGTTTCAATGGCGGTTAATATATCAAAGTAGGCGGTGGCAACACGAATAATGGTGTCCTGCTTTGCAGTTTCAAGGTCGGCCAGTGCTTTGGCGGCAATCGCATCACCCTGATCCAGATTATCGAATACAGTTTTATCAAAGATGACCTGATTTAAGTTAATCGAGTAACCGTCACGGTTGTTATCTGAATCGACCACAGGGCTGCCGACTTTATCGATTTCTGTGCGGCCACGCTGGATGAAAGCATTGAAGCCAATTTGTGGCAATATCGCAGCCGTGCTTTGTGATGAAGACTCAATCGCCGCTAAATAACCGGCGTAAGCGATCTGATAGGTGGTATCGTATTGTTGTGCAAGCTCCAGTGCCTCAGTTAAATCGAGTGCTGATGCAGTTGAGATATTGGCGAAGAGAAATACGCTAATAATATTTGTTGAAATTTTTTTCATCTGTTTCCCTGTTTGAATCGTTAATGCTGTTACATGGAATGATTAATTTACATACCTCATTGAGGTTAATAAACCGCCATTTCACTATCGACCATTTTTGCCCATTGCGCAACGCCACCGGATAAATTAATGATATTACTAAAGCCGTGTTGTTCAAGATAGCGTGCCACGCTACGACTGCGAATACCGTGATGGCATATGACTACTGTTTCACGGCTTGAATCAAGGGATTCCATTTCAGCAGGGATTTGCGCCATGGGAATGAATACGCTGTTATTAATATTATAGATCTCAATTTTACAGTTCTCAACCTCCCAGGGCTGGCGAACATCAAGCAGTAGTGGTTGCTGCCGGTTTGGCTCAAGCTGGCATGTGTCAAGATACGCTTTTAATTCTTGCGCATTAAGTTCTTGCATGGTTAAAAAGTGAATACTTGTTTGACTGTTTGAATCATCGGTTCAATAGAAGTTTCAAACAGCTCTTCAGCGCTCCAGTTGTTTTTCTCAGTACGTGTGACTCGCCAGGCGGTCATTGCAGGTGCGTCACCGGTAACAATAAACATTCTGCCGCCAATTTTGAGCAGCTTTTTATAACTGGTGGGAATGGTTTGCATTGCTGCGGTAATCGCAATGACATCATAATTGTGTTTTTGCTGCCAGGTTTTTGAGGCATCACCAGTGCTTAGATTGATGTTGTTAATGTCCAGTGCCTGCAGGTTTTTTGTTGCCATGGCGGTCATGTCCGCATTGATATCAACGCTGTCAACATGGCGACCCAGTTTTGCCAGGCAGGCAGTGAGATAACCGCTGCCAGTGCCAATTTCAAGAATCAGGTCTTCGTCGTGTATATCGAGCTCCTGTAGAATGCGCCCGTCAATAATGGGGTTGGCCATACAGCAAGGGTGGCGGGTTTTATGATTACCCGAATCATTGCTCAAATAATGACCAAGGGGGATGCGGGTGTCGACATAAGCCAGGTTTTTGTACTCATCCGGGGCAAAAATTTCTCGTGGAATTTCGCCAATAACGTCGAGTACGCGCCCATTGAGTACGTCCCAGGGGCGCACCTGTTGTTCAACCATATTAAAACGCGCTTTTTCGAAGTCCATAGGATGCCTTTTTAACCGAGTAGCAAGAATACGCATTCTACCCTGAGATGACTGGAGAGGGTAGTCATAGAGGGGGCTAAGTTTTAAGTTATATGTTTTAAGTTATAAGTAAAAATCGTATAAAAAGCATGGTTATTTCACCTAACAACTTAAAACATACAACTTAAAACTTACCATTCAAAATCAGGTATCATGGTGACTTTATCGAATACATTTTAAAGAGTAGTGTTTATGAATGCCATCCCGCAAGAATTCCTTGATCGTGCAGCCCGGTTGTCAGCCGATTCCACCAAACCACTGGATGGCTCGAAAAAAGTTTATGTTGAAGGTTCGCGTCCGGATATACAGGTGCCGATGCGTGAAATTCATCTTGAAGACACTGCTTCTAGTTTTGGCGCAGAAAGAAATCCACCGATTCCGGTGTACGATACTTCTGGGCCGTATACCGATCCGAATGTGCAGATTGACCTGTTAAAAGGTCTGGCGGATGTGCGTAGTGGCTGGGTAAAAGAACGTGGCGATACCGAAAAACTGACCGGCCCCAGTTCTGATTTTGGTCAGCAGCGGCAAAGTGATCCAGCACTGGCTAATTTACGCTTTGAGCACATCCGCACACCGCGCCGCGCCAAAGCAGGCAAAAATGTCAGCCAGATGCATTATGCTAAAAAAGGCATCATCACGCCGGAAATGGAATACATCGCGATTCGCGAAAGCATGAAATTGCAGCAACTGCGTAAAGATCCTGAGTATAAAAAAGTATTGATGCAGCACCCGGGGCAGTCATTTGGCGCTAATTTGCCCGATGACATTACACCTGAATTTGTTCGTGAAGAAGTTGCCAGTGGTCGCGCCATTATTCCCGCCAACATCAACCACCCGGAACTGGAACCGATGATTATCGGTCGCAACTTCCTGGTAAAAATCAACGGCAATCTGGGTAACTCTGCTGTCACCTCAAGCATCACTGAAGAAGTCGAAAAAATGGTCTGGGGCATTCGTTGGGGCTCGGACACCATTATGGATTTATCCACTGGTAAAAATATACACGAAACCCGCGAATGGATCTTGCGTAATTCACCCGTACCTATCGGCACCGTGCCGATTTATCAGGCACTGGAAAAAGTCGGTGGCATAGCCGAAGACCTGACCTGGGCGATTTTTAAAGACACTTTAATTGAGCAGGCAGAACAGGGTGTGGACTATTTCACCATCCATGCCGGTGTGCGCCTTAAATATGTGCCGATGACCGCGAAACGGGTCACTGGCATTGTTTCACGAGGCGGTTCTATCATGGCGAAATGGTGCCTGGCGCACCATGAAGAAAGTTTCCTATACACCCATTTTGAAGAAATCTGCGAAATTATGAAAGCCTATGATGTGTCATTCTCATTAGGTGATGGTTTGCGTCCGGGTTCATTAGCCGATGCCAATGATGAAGCGCAGTTCGGTGAACTGGAAACCCTGGGTGAATTAACCCAGGTTGCCTGGCAGCATGATGTGCAGGTGATGATAGAAGGCCCCGGTCATGTGCCCATGCAAATGATTAAAGAGAACATGGATAAGGAGCTGGAAGATTGCTATGAAGCACCGTTTTATACGCTAGGCCCACTGACCACTGACATTGCACCGGGTTATGACCACATCACTTCCGGTATTGGCGCGGCGCAAATTGGCTGGTATGGTTGCGCGATGTTGTGTTACGTCACGCCCAAAGAGCATTTAGGTCTGCCCAACAAAGAAGATGTCCGTGTGGGTATTATCACCTATAAAATAGCCGCGCACGCTGCCGACCTTGCCAAAGGTCATCCTGGCGCACAGATTCGTGACAACGCGATGTCCAAAGCGCGTTTTGAGTTTAGATGGCAGGATCAGTTTAAGTTAGCACTAGACCCGGAACGGGCACGTGAGTATCACGATGAAACCATGCCCAAAGATGCGCATAAAGTGGCGCATTTTTGCTCCATGTGCGGACCGAAGTTTTGTTCAATGAAAATCTCACAGGATGTACGTGATTATGCAGCGAAACAGGGTATTGGTAATATTGAGGTTGCTCTTGACGAAGGCATGAAACAAAAGGCGGAAGAATTTAAGCAGACTGGTTCCGAGATATACAGTAAGGCATAAAGGGCATCTCTAAAAATAGAAGCACACTTTTTTATTTATGGAGTGAATGTCTGAAATCGGCCATTAGCGGACACACAGAAAAAACAAACCCTCCTAACCTCCCTTTCAAAAAGGGAGGGACTAAAGCCTTTTTACCTCCCCCTTTTTTCAAAGGGGGATTGAGGGGGTTTAGTTTTTAACGTCAGCTAAGTGTCGAAATCAGCCATTGTATATCTGACACTGCCTGTCAGGCTTGAACAGTTAAGAAGTGCTGTAGCCCTTAATAAACTCCACTGTTGTGTCAATAGTTGCAGGATCACGTAATATTCTTCTGTGACCTAACTTGCTGGTTTTAATAAAACGCACCTCGCTCCATAGTTGGGCAATTTTCTGACCTTCGTGCCAGGGTACGTCAACATCGTCAACATCATGTATTACCATCGCCGGTACGTCCAGTTCGGCAATATTATTTTCCATTGAAGTATCCTGCCAAACCTTTTTTCCAAAATCATGTTCGATGCAACGTATTAATTCAGTCTCAACTGGCGGTGGAATAGCGAGTGTGGTGACGAATTTTTTCACTAATCCGGCGGTTTCGGCAGGCGGGGAAATATTAACCACGCGTGATGTAGTCAGTCCATTTCTCATTGCAAGCGCCAGACAGGGGCCGCCAAAAGAGTGGGTGATCACCGATTTAAAAGCCCCATAGATTTTATCTAGCGCCAGGATAGTATCTGCAATTTCATAAATATGGGTTTGTTTGCCTGAGCTTTTGCCGTGTGCCGGTGCATCAAAACTTAATACACGAAAACCGGCATCAGTTAACTTTTCCGCAAAAGCCCCAAGTTGTGTACCACGTCCACTCCAGCCATGAACCAGTAAAACCATTGGCCCGGATTGCCCCCATTGGTAGGTGGCAATCGATTGATTATTGATCTCATGGAACTCAATAGTTGCGGATTGTAGAGCGTTGCGTTCGGATTTTGGTGTTTTATAACGAGGTGGCGTAATCCAGAGTTTATAGGCAATACGTCCGGTAAGTTTGGGAACAATACGACCGCCGAGTCTGAATCCTAGTTGAAACAGTTTTATTATCATCGGTACTGGGCGTGATTTATTTGTGTTCATGATTGTGTTATGAGATGTGTTTTGGTCAGGAGCAACAGAAAATGTTTTGTTTTGCATAGTGGTCGTTTTTTCTGTGATTTGACTGTAAAATTATTGATTAGTTGCAATATAAAACTGTTTCATGATGCAACCTAATCATATTTAGTTGCAAATAGCAACTTTTGAATTTATAGTGAGAGGATGAAGCACAATAAACTTGATGAGATGAATTGCTCGATAGCCAATGCGCTGGATCTGATCGGCGAGTGGTGGACTATTCTTATTCTGCGGGAAGCCTTTTTTGGTACGCATCGGTTTGAAGATTTTCAACAGCATCTGGGGATTGCTCGAAATATCCTCAGCACCCGGCTACGTAAGTTGTGTGACGGTGGTTTACTGCAACGTGTGCCGATTAAAGAAGGCGCAAAACGCCATGAATATAAACTCACTGCCATGGGACGAGACCTGTATCCAACCCTGATTGCGCTTACGCAATGGGGTGATCGTTGGCTTCATCAGGATGGTGCGCCGATCAAGTTTATTGAACATGCAAGCGGTGAAGAAATTGCCGATGTTGCTATTTTGTCTAAACAGGGACGAGAACTTGATGCCCGTGATCTAATATTAAAACCGGGTTCCGGCGCTAACGCAGAAACCATTGAGCGCCTGGCTTTATTGCAGCTTGCCTGGGAAAAACATCATGAGGGGGAATAATGTCATTAATTGTAATACCTAAATCCTGCAAGAGCTTGCAGGATTTAGGTAATAGCTCAGGTCTGATCTATTTGAGCACTATCATCATCGAGATTTTTGCACAGCAAACCTAAGTTAACAGCATCGATTTCAGGCTCGATATCGACCCACACCTGATGCCCACTACCCGGGGCGCATTCGACCTCATTGCCTTTCTGGTCTGCCATGGTTTTAAGGGTAAAATGATGATTGCCGTTAGCGGTTAATAACTCCATTTCATCACCGACCGTGATTTTGTTTTTAATATCAACCAGAATGCGGCTGTTATTACGATCAAATTCCATTATTTCGCCAGCAAAAATCTGCCTCTGGCTACGTGAACTGCTATCACGATAACGTTGCATTTCCTGCGGTGCATGACGTTGAAAAAAACCATCGGTGTAACCGCGATGGGACAGGTTTTCCAGTTCGCTCATAAGGTGCGGGTCAAACTTTTTGCCACTGCTGGCATCATCAATCGCCTGGCGATAAATTTGCGCGGTTCTGGCAGTGTAATAGTAGGATTTAGTTCGACCTTCGATTTTCAGGCAGTCAATACCAATATCAACCAGTCGGTGCACATGTTCAACCGCCCGTAAATCGCGTGAATTCATAATATAGGTGCCATGTTCATCTTCTTCGATAGGCATGAATTCACCAGGGCGGCCCTGCTCTTCCAGTAAAAATTGCTGTGATGTTGCCTGTTCAGCATTACCATCCGGTTCAGCTTGCCACACTCCAGTATTCTCAATATTTTGATCACCATCATTATTTTTAACTTTATAATTCCAGCGACAGGAGTTTGTGCAGCTACCCTGATTAGGATCACGGTGATTAAAATAACCCGACAGCAAACAACGCCCGGAATAAGCAATGCATAATGCGCCGTGAATAAACACTTCAAGCTCGATATCAGGGCAGTCTTCACGAATTTGGGCAATTTCATCCAGCGATAATTCACGCGAAAGAATAATGCGCTCAACCCCGACAGACTGCCAGAACTTGACCGAAGGTGAGTTTAAGGTATTGGCCTGTACTGACAGGTGAACCGGCATCTCCGGCCATTTTTCCCTAATCATCATAATCAATCCGGGGTCAGCCATAATCAAAGCATCAGGATTCATCGCAATAATCGGTGCCATATCATCCATAAAGGTATTGATTTTTGCGGTATGCGGCAGAATATTGGTGGCGACAAAAAACTTCTTGCCCAGCGCATGCGCCTCAAGAATACCGGACTCCAGATTGGGCAGTTTAAAATCGTTATTCCGCACCCGTAAACTATAACGCGGTAGACCGGCATAAACCGCATCTGCACCATAGGCAAAGGCGTAGTGCATGTTTTTGATTAATCCGGCAGGGGAGAGCAGTTCAGGTTTTTTCATGGGATGTTTTCTAGCAGTAAGCGTCAAAACTCTATTTTAAAAGAAAATAACCACAAAAAACACACCGGCTGATAAGGGGATTACAAACTTTAGATAAAACTTAACTTCAATGAACCTGTGGCAAAGCCCTGTGTCTGCATATTGAGGTTGCCACAATAATTAACTGAGGAGGGTGTGAAATGAAACAAAATCAAAGTATTAGCGATCAGGGTTACAAACTTGCCATGGGACGTTTACTGGTAATGTATACCCAGGTGGACTATTTGATTATGCGTGCGGTTGCAGAGCGTATAACGACAGCACCGGATGATGAAAGCCGGTTGTTTATGGCAAAACAGGTGGGTGATGAAAGTAAACATGTGCGTATTCAGCAGGCGTGGATCAAAAAATTCGGCACTGATAATACGCCGGTATTTAATGAAATACAGCAGCAGATGTTTCTTGCCCATTTTCGTTCTCTCAACTGGCTGGATTTTTTAACCGATATGTATGTCTGCATCGAAGCTTTAGGCGGCGAAGCGGTTGAGCAAATTGTACCGATGGCAGATCCGGGTACACGAGAATCACTTAAAGTGCCGTTACAGGATGAAATTGATCATGTGGCTTTTGGTCTCGGTCAATTGCAGGAAGAACTGGCAAAACTGCCTGAAGCTGAAAGTTATGCCTATTTACAAACCATAGAATCCAGACTGGATTTTCTTGATGATACCTTACATGGTATGGGCATCGATGTGCCCGGTATGTTTGAAGCGGTGGGCGCTGATTACCAGAAGGTAGTACAAACAGTAATGGATCGAAGGCAACAGATACTGGCGTCTTTGGCGCAGCCGTTAGCTGCATAGCGTGTGAATTTGTAGCCAAAACCAACAAAGCCGTCAGTGTGACGGCTTTGTTGGTTTTAAAAAGTTATTGTAACTACTCAGCGTATTTCAATTTACGTTATTTTTTAAAAAATTTCACCACGAAGAGCACGAAGTACACGAGGAAAATCATAGCTAATGATAAAACACTATTAAAAATGATCCATGGGTATATTTTGCCTAATATGCTTTAAAACTTCGTGATCTTCGTGTGCTTTGTGGTGAGTGTGTTCTGTTTTTTTGATGAGGCTGAGTAGTTACAAGTTGTTTTGTTATTTTATTGTAAGTCAGTATTGGAACTGGATGCGTTGACAAAAATCGATACATAATCCGGGCCGCTACCACCTGTTCTGGTGCCATCGCTTACTGATAAGACAAATTGTATTGTTTGACTATGATTTTCAGTCGGTGCGATAAATGAAGGGCGTTCTGCTGTGTGGTCATCCAGGGGGATAGGGCTGGTAATACTCAACCATTTAGTCCAGAAATAGGTGATGCCTGCACCTGGCCCCACTGTTGATGCCGAGCCATCCAGATAAACCAGATCACCGGCATTAACGGTTTGATCAGGTCCTGCGTTCGCCACCACGCCACCAACTGAAACGGTTATCGATGCGGTATCACTCACATTATTGCTGTCTGTTAATGTGCAACTAATCGTATATACACCTGACGCTGAGTAGGTGTAGTCGTAAGTTGGCTCTAAAGTAAGAATATTGATGTCACTACCATCATCCATATTGCAGCTGTGTGCTGCTATATCACTATTAACGATGTAGGAATCAGATGTATCCACACGGCAAATTAATGCATCACAGGTAACCGCTAATCGACTGGAAAGTACTTCGTCATTACCATCGTCTCCCTCATCCTCTATTTTGGGGCTCTGTGGGCAACCGATGAGTGAGAGAGCAATAAATACTATTAAAGTGCTGAAAAATAGTCGATTAAAAATAGTTGGTTTATTCATTTTCCATATCCTTGTTTTACTAGTGATTTTTGATTTGCCTGTAAGATAAATATAAACAAACCCGGAAGATAATTACATACCAAGACCTTGGTATGCTATTAATTTCATCTGGCAGTAAGATAAGGTGGTTTTAAACATTGTTAATAAGCATGCAAAAATACACCGTAACCCTTGTTGAAGATGATGCCGATGTGCAGCAACGCCTGTCGCAACTCATTATTGACCATGAAAATTTTGATTTGCTGCATTCTGCGGCAACCATGGACGCTGGTATGGCTGCGTTGAAACGCTATAAGCCGGATATACTGTTAACCGATCTTGGCCTGCCTGATGGTTCAGGTATAGAAATAATAAAGGCTATTGAAGAATTGCATCTCGACTGTGAAGCCATGGTGATTTCTGGTTTTCAGGATGAAAACATGGTGTTTAAAGCATTGGAGGCGGGTGCAAAGGCGTATATTCTGAAGCACGATGAGAGTACGAAAATCACCGATGCGATTATCGTTATGATGAACGGTGGTGCACCAATCAGCCCATTAATTGCGCGCCTGATGTTGCAGAAATTTCAACTTGTTAAGCCGCCAGCAGAAGTGCTGCCTGAGGCATTAACCGAGCGTCAGATAAAAATTCTCAAGTTGGTTAGTCAGGGGTTTTCTTCCAAAGAAATTGCAGAAAAGCTAAGCATTAGTTATTACACAGTGACTACGCATATCAAAAATATTTATAACAAATTACAGGTTAACAGTCGTACTGAAGCGTTGCATGAGGCGATTAAGCTGGGCTTGATCACCTAATCTCTCGATGACTGTTATCATTTGACTGCAGCTTTTCTCCAGCTTGCATTCGGGTAATGATTAATAGTTGCCAGTTACCTGTATATTGACTAGCATAAAGTGAAAAGAGGTGGGCAGTCATCACAGGCTTTCTTTCAGTTTTTCATAAACATGGATGTCTCGTTGTTTAACGCCGCTTCCCTTCCCCTATAAATAACAAAATGGATGGTTGTTGTATGTGGACGAATAATAAAACAGTCATTCCATTATTTTTTTTATTTTTATACTGGCTGCTATTTAACTATCTGGTTTTGTTTGCACCGTTGAGTTTTTTTAGTGTTGCTGATGTTGAGGCAATAAGCGATGTGCAATACAAAGCAAGTCTGGCCGATTCACCGCAGGCATTAACACAGAAAAACTGGCAGCCGATCACGCTTCCCGATGACTGGTATAAAAATCACCAGCATGTTGAACAAATATGGTATCGCAGCGAGGTAATGCTGGAAGCGCAAGCTGGCAGTATCTGGGCAGTGTATTTGCCATCGGTTACGCACAATGCTGCGGTTTTTATTAATGGCGTTTGGGTCGGGCAGGGCGGTCGATTCAGTGATCCCGTGTCGCGTCATCACAATCAACCGTTGTTATTTCGTTTTTCATCTGCACTACTGCAGCAAGGTGCTAACCAGATTGATATACGCGTCAAAACGACTTTCGTTGAACAAGGTTTGCTCGATCAAATTTATCTGGCACCGGTAGAAAAATTAACCGCAGCCTATTCCTGGAAGCACTTTATTCGTGTGGATTTTATCCAGTGGATAACCATGGCGATGTATTTCATGGCGGCACTGTTACTCACTTTCTGGCTGGCAAGACCTCAGGATAGTGTTTATGGTATTTTTTCGATACAGCTATTTTTCTGGGCAACACATAATCTGAATTTATTTGTATCAGAAATCCCAATACCGGTCACAAGTTGGGAAGCCATGATCCTGGCCACTCTGGGTTGGACCATTGTGACCATGATTTTTTTCATACATCGTTATGTTGGCACTGGCAACCGTAAAGTTGAAAAAATTATCCTGCCAGTTGCTGTGTTGGGAACAGGCATCTTTTTCCTACCGGATATTGCCAGTGTGTTACATATTGGCTATAGCATGTGGGATAGTTTCGTGATGATTGCAGGCTGTTACGCAATTTATTATCTGCTGCATGCTTACATCAAACAAAAAAGTCTGGATGCCTATTTAATGCTGCTGGTGGGTGTTCCCATGTTGCTTTTTGGCTTGCATGACATTTTGTTGATCAATAATTTTATTGATCGGCGTGATGGCCTGATCATGCAATACGGTGTTATTCCTTCGGTTTTATTGTTTAGCTGGTTTTTAATTCGTCGTTTTGTGCAATCGATAAATAAAGCGGAGCACCTTGCCGATACGTTGGAACAGCGTGTTAATGAAAAGCAGCAGGCTTTGCAGGAACAGTACCAGCAATTAAATGTGCTGGAAAAACAGCGTGTGCTGGCAGAAGAACGTGAACGTATTATGCGTGATATGCATGATGGTATCGGTGGCCAACTGGTTTCCGTTATCTCATTGTTACGTGATTATAAAGAACCGGTTTTCGTTAAGGCACGAGAAAAAATTTCACATAGTCTGGCTGATTTACGTTTTGTTATCGACTCGCTAGATCCTTTGTTAAGTGATTTGCCTACATTATTAGGCATGATGCGAATGCGACTGCTGGATCAGCTAGATGCAGCAAACATTGATCTGGAATGGGCCGTCACCGAGTTGCCGGAAATTAACAATCTGAGCCCGCGTAGCAGTTTGCATATTATGCGGATTGTGCAGGAGGCAATTACCAATAGTATTAAACATTCCAATGCGACTAAAATGAAGCTGGCGACAGGTGTTGTAAAGACCAGCGAGGAGCAACAAAATGAACAGTGGCAAATTTATATTGACATTATTGATTATGGAAAAGGGGTGGACATGGCATCAGTAGTGGGTGCGTGTCAGGGGCGTGGTCTTGCCAATATGCGTTTTCGTGCGCAGCAACTGGGCGCAACGCTTAACATCAATTCATCCGTAAATGGGACTTGTGTGCGCTTGTTGTTGAGTTGTTAGTGTGGAGCAGCATGTTGGTTTTAATAAATTGGCCCATGAGCAAATTTGGTAAAAAACTTACCTTGTACTACTGGATCGGATGAAAAGGATGCTCTTATTAAAGACTGACTACAGCAAGGATGCTGTAGTCAAGCGTACATGGAGGTATTTATAGCGTGTCTTTAATAAGAGCATCCTTTTCATTCGATTCGTTAATAAGTTGTCATATGTGGAAAAAAGCAGTACAGGTTAATTTGCATTTCATATCCTTATGGGCAAATAGTTACTATTGCCAGGTAATAAGTCAGACTGATATAAACAATAATTATCCGGAGCAAGGTTTTATAACCGTATAATGACTATTGTTTTTTGTTAATGCATTGAAATAAAATAGAAGGCGGATACTAAGAATGTATAAAAACTTATTTTAATAAAGGGGATTCTCAATGGTTTATAAATGTGATGTATGTGGTATGGGTATTGGCACAATGACCTGTGCCCAATGTGGTAAAGATCTGGTGCATGATGAGATTACGACAGATGACGGCACCATTGTTTATGTTTCTAAATGTCCTGATGGGCATGGCATGGTGAAATCACCCATGTGTTGTGGTCAGGATATGTCTTATCAGGCATAGCAATAAATATAACTACTCAGCGTAATTTGAGAAAAGGATGCAGGTTATTGATTTTTCAGGACGCTGTAAATACATCCATGTACGCTCTACTGCAACATCCATGTTGCAGAAGCCTGAGTAGTGGCACAAGGATGTGCCGTTCACGAACCAAAGGACGGAGAAATCAATAACCTGCATCCTTGCTGAGATAATGCGCTGAGTAGTTACCAATAAATCATATTTGTACAAAAAGCAGCTTTCTAGCTGCTTTTTGCTTGCCTAAGATGGATACCTTGTTTGTGAGTACATATAAAAAATTGGAAAAGTCACTGGGTTTTGAGAAAAAACTGCCTGTGACACGGTTTTGGTCAGCAGCGGCTGACTTTCAAAAGCTTATTAGTGATTATTGTTTAGCAAATAAACCAGAGGTCATTGTTGAATGCAACAGTGGTACCAGTAGTGTTGTGTTATCCCGATGTTGTCAGGTAAATAAACAGGGTCATGTTTATAGTCTGGAGAATGGAGAAAAATTTGTTAAAAAAACACAGCAGCATGTAAATGATTTTATGCTGTCAGATTTTGCCAACATTATTCATGCACCGTTGTTGGATATAACTTTGGAGGGTGATGTTTTTCAGTGGTACGATGTCGATAAACTACCTGAAATTAAAATAGATTTATTGGTTATTGATGGTCCGCCAGGGTTTTTACAAAAACATTCCCGTTATCCGGCATTGCCTTTGTTATATGGTCTATTATCAAAACATTGCGTCATCTTTTTAGACGATGCAGCAAGAAAGGATGAGCAGGAACTGGTTAAGCGTTGGTTGCGGGCATACCCTGAGTTTAAATCCGAGTATATTGATAATAAACGAGGGTGTTTTGTTTTAACAAGATAGTTTTGTAAAAATAATGATTTTATTTACTGCTTGACTATGCTTGTCCTGCTACTTAATAAATTTAAGCAGTGGTTAATCTGTCAGGAAATGGAGAAAGGCATTGAACACCCAACATAATCATAATTTACCTGATGCATTTAAAAAATTTGTATTTCAAATAACAGCGACAGTTAGTTTTTTTCTGCTTGTTTCATGTGGTGGTTCAGGTTCCAGTGAGCCAGCGGCTTCATCCGGTTTTAGTGTTGGCGGTAACGTTTCCGGTTTGACTGCACCGCTAACCATACAAAACAACAATGGCGATACACAGTCGATTACGGCTAATGGTCGTTATGCTTTTGTTAAACGCTTGAGTAATGCTGAAAGCTACAACGTTGAAATCATCCAGAATGTAGCCACACAAAATTGCTCTATCGCAAACGCCAGTGGGCAGATCAATAATGCGAATGTGATCAATGTCGATATCGTGTGTACTTCGGGCACAAAATCCCTGTCTGGTAGTTACCGGGCTGCTCCCTTAATTCAGGTTGACAGTGATATTAACGACCCCTTTGCATTGCCAAATGTTGATAATGGTAGTTTTGCCACGGCTCAGAAAGTCCCAAATTTTTCCACCATACAGGGCTTTGCCACTTTGTCAGGAACTGGACGTTTTATAGAAGGAGACCGGCTGGCGACTACAGCGGATGAATTTGATATCTATAAGGTGGTGCTGCAAAAAAATCAGGTTTTACGCTTGCAGGTGGTTGATTTTGCCGGTGAGGATGTTTTTACTGGAGATCTAGACCTTTTCTTGTTTGATTTAGCATTGAATCAGTTACGTTTTTCCAATACCAGGGACGAGTTTGAAAGTATCACCGTACCAGACGATGGTGAATACTATATTCAGGTGGAGACATTTAGTGGTTCATCAAAGTACACCTTATCATTAGGCGGTGTTTCTGTTTTAAATGCACCGGCCAGTCAGTCAATGGACTTTAAACCAGGCGAAGCGGTCATTCAATTTAAGGCTAGTGCCTCAGTTAATCAGTTCAAAGCCAGCAATCAGTTGATGAACCTCAGTCATCAGCACACCACAAGAGCCGCACTGGCGAAGTTTGAAGTCAGTGCCAGTCGTGCATTTATCAGCAGCAAAGTGCAAGCGCCCGCGTCCGCATTTTTACAGGAGCTGGCGCAAGCTAACCCGGCTAGTTACCAGAAATACCAAACCCTGAAACAGATCAAACGCCTGAATCAGCGAGCGGATATAAAGTTCGCCGAGCCTAACTATATCTACCAGTCATTACTTGTACCCAATGATGAGCACTATCCGATGCAATGGCACTACCCGGCGATCAACCTGCCGCTGGCGTGGAATATAACCACAGGAAGTCGAATTGGCGGTGGTGATGTGATTGTTGCCGTGGTTGATACCGGCGTGTTTCTGGAGCACGATGAATTTGTCGGGCAACTGGTTAACGGTTATGATTTTATTTCTGACGCACAGATGGCGGCAGACGGTGATGGCATTGATGCCAATCCAGATGATCCGGGCGATAGTGCGCAACTAAGCAGCAGCAGTTGGCACGGTACGCATGTGGCAGGCACGGTGGCGGCATTGTCCAACAATAATAGCGGCATAGCCGGTGTTGCGTGGAATGCTAAAATCATGCCGATCAGAGTGCTCGGTATTGGTGGTGGCACTGATTACGATATTATTCAGTCGATTCGTTTTGCTGCCGGACTAGGCAATGACAGTAATACCGTGCCAGCGCAAAAAGCCGATATCATTAATTTGAGTCTGGGTGGCACGGGTTCTTCCCAGGCGGCACAGGATGCCTATAATGCAGTACGTGCCGCAGGAGTGATTGTGGTTGCCGCAGCAGGCAATGAAAACACCAATTTGCTGAGTT
>CAZALW010000006.1:0-29788 GCA_964485705.1 uncultured Thiotrichaceae bacterium | reverse complement strand
ACAAATTTCTTTAAGTAAACATTATCCAGCTAATGTAAACCGCTGTAGCATTATTAATGTTGCTGGTTTGTGGCAACCATGAACCTGCTGTTATTACCTGGTGGAGGTATCACTGTGTTACTAAGGATTACCAAATATATTATATTTGCTTGCTACCTATTGTTGAAAACAAGAAAACCTTGTGTGGTTTTGTAAACATAACAGTGATATTAACAGGAATGAATCTTTCCATGTATTTCTTTTATATATACAGACTACAATACCATGTATTATTATATTAAAGACAAAACAAGGAAGATGTCGTCATGCTAAATCAATCGTCTAATGCACAGGAAAAACCACGTTTCAAGCCACAATCCATTCGTTTAATGGATCAGGTCAGGGAGGTCTTACGATATCACCATTATGCTATTCGTACCGAGGAGACTTATATTAAATGGATTCTTGCATTTATTCGTTTTAATGACCGTAAACATCCACGTGATATGGGCAAGATTCAAATTGAGGCTTTTCTGTCACATCTGGCAGTGAATAAAAATTGTGCAAAATCAACGCAAAATCAGGCTTTAAATGCGATTGTATTTTTATATAAACAGGTGCTTGACTTACCGGTAGCTGAAGATCTGGCTCCGATACGATCAAAAAAACAGGTGCGCTTACCTGTTGTAATGAGTTGTGAGGAAGTTGCTGAAGTTATTTCATATATGAATGGTACTACTGGAATGATGGCTAAGCTGATGTATGGCGGAGGCTTGCGTTTGATGGAGACGGTACGTCTAAGAGTGCAGGATCTGGACTTCTCTAATGGTTTGCTTTTGGTTCGTAATGGAAAAGGGAGCAAAGATCGTAGTACACTATTACCTGATACGTTAATAAAACCACTGCAACAGCATCTTGAAAAGGTAAAGCCTGTCTATGAAGAAGATCTGACTGCCGGCAATGCAAATGTCTGGTTACCACATGCACTTGCAAAAAAATATCCCAGTGCGCCTTCCGAATGGAAATGGCAGTATGTTTTTCTTGCTGCAAAGCTGTCAAAAGATCCTCGTAGCGGCAAGATACGAAGACATCATTTACATGAATCTAATCTACAGAAAGCTGTGCGTAGTGCAGTAATTAAAACAGGCATAGCTAAACATATTACTTCACATACATTCAGGCATTCCTTTGCGACACATTTACTTGAGTCGGGTGTGAATATACGTGTTGTGCAAAAGTTGATGGGTCATGCTGATGTAAAAACGACTGAAATTTACACACATGTTTTACAGCAGAACATTGCTGCCATTGATAGTCCACTAGACAGGCTTGATCTGTAAAATAAGATTGTGGGACAGAGTCAATGCCAGTAAGTTAAGACTTTTGCCGTCATTCCCGCAGTCTTTTAGCGGGAATCCATTACGGGTAGAGTCTGATATAACTAGCATTGTATCCACTGACTGGTGGATTCCGGCTAAAAAACTGCCGGAATGACGAATGTTACTGCTTAACTTACTGGCATTGGGGGCAGAGTACTTGATTTATCCATTATTCAGAACTGTCAGCCGTAGGGGTATATATATATTGCGCCATGCAATATCTGCATTTCCTGCGTCCTGCAGATTAAGCGGATAACGAGCCTACTTATTACTTAATATTTTTACAAGGTAAACAACTAATCCAACTGCTACAAGCATGATAATATGTTCAGCATGAAGAAAACCATGCGCAGACTCATTGGGTAAGTGGCCGGTATGTGGCAGTGCTGATGTTGAAAACAGCAATAAAATTGTTAGTGGTGATAATTTAGAGAGCAGTAATTTTTTCATTATTGTACCTTTACTTTAATAATTTCATTGCCATCGGGATCGGTTAAATGCACGGCACAGGCAAGACAGGGGTCAAAGCTGTGGATGGTGCGCAGGATTTCCAGAGGTTGTTTCGGGTCATGTAAAACATGGTTGTCTTCAAGTGCGGCTTCATATGCGCCTGGCTGACCTTTGCCATCTCTGGGCCCGGCATTCCAGGTGCTGGGCACAACGGCCTGATAATTCTTGATGATTTCATCTTCAATGACAATGTAGTGTGCCAGACCGCCACGGGGGGCTTCCATAAAACCAACTCCCTGTGCGCTTTTCGGCCAGGTAGACGGTTCCCATAAAACTTCGTTGAAGGTTTTAGTGTCACCGGCTTTGAGGTTGATAATTAGATCGTCATACCAGCCTTGCATGGCATCGGCCATGATTTTGGTTTCCAGTGCGCGGGCGGCGGTGCGTCCCAGGGTTGAAAATAAAGCGGTTACTGGCACGTCGAGTGTTTTTAGTGTCATGCCGACCAGTTCTTTAGTTTGCTCATGGCCGCTGGCATATAACATTAATACTCGTGCCAGTGGTCCCACTTCCATAGCGTGACCTTTCCAGCGTGGTGATTTTAGCCATGAATAGGACTGGTCGACATCGAGGTGCTGGTAGGGTGGTTTTGGTCCGGTGTAATTCAGACTGGTTTCGCCATGGTAAGGGTGTAAGCCAGAGTCTTTACCGGATTCATAGTCGTACCAGGAGTGAGAGATGTATTCTTTTATTTCATCAGCCGCATTCATATCAACGTCATGAATGGTACTGAGGTCACGATTTAAAATGGCACCGGCGGGAATCATAAAGCCGGAAGGATCCTCCATGCCATTAGACGGAAAATCGCCAAAGGTGAGGAAGTTGCCCAGACCTTCGCCGCGTGTCGTCCAGTCTTTGTAGAAACCGGCAATTGCCAGCGTGTCGGGTACATAAACCTGATCAACAAACATTTTCATCTGCTTGATGATGTCCTGTACCTGTGACAGTTTTTTCATGTTGATGGCGGAATCGGAATTTAAGTCAATGGCGCAGGGAACACCGCCGACTACAAAGTTCGGGTGTGGATTCTTGCCGCCAAAAATTGTATGCAAACGTGCCACATCACGCTGCCATGAAAGGGCTTCCATATAGTGTGATACCGCCATCAGGTTGGCTTCGGGCGGCAGTTTGTAAGCCGGGTGCCCCCAGTAGGCATTGGCAAAAATACCCAGTTGACCGGATTCAACGAAACCTTTCAGTTTCTTTTGCATGTCGGCAAAATAACCGGGCGATGATTTCGGGTAACTGCTTATTGACTGTGCCAGTTCTGAGGTGGCTTTGGGGTCAGCATTTAACGCAGAGACCACGTCAACCCAGTCCAAAGCATGCAAGTGATAAAAATGCATTACGTGGTCATGAATATATTGTGCGCCACTCATCAGGTTGCGGATCAGGTCAGCATTTTTTGGCACCGTGTAGCTGAGTGCGTTTTCTACCGAGCGGATAGAAGCCAGTCCATGTACCAGTGTGCAGACACCGCAGATGCGTTGAGCAAAAACCCAGGCATCGCGCGGGTCACGACCTTTAAGAATGGTTTCTATGCCGCGCACCATGGTGCCGGAGGAGTAGGCACTTTTGATTTTGTTGCCGTCCATTTCTGCTTCAATTCGTAAATGACCTTCGATTCGGGTGATCGGGTCAACTACAATTCTTTCGTTTGCACCGGGTTCGCTCATGTTTGTTCTCTCTTCTTAAGAATGTTGCTGATGACTTCTACTTATGTTTTCAGGTAGTTTGATAATGTGTTGTACTGCCATTTGTTTTCTGAATGTTCAGGAACTTCGTTAGCGTTGTTGTCAATTAGTATGCTGGTCTGTGCCATTCGGCAACTCATCGCTGCCTGCCATGCCGAGCCGCCTGATCTTGACTGTGCTGCCGGTGTTAGTGCGGCAACAGCTGCACGGGCAACAAAATAACCTGCCTGTTCTGTCCAGTCGCCTTCAGAGCCACACCGGGTATGACTATCGAAGGTTGCTGCTTTGGCTGATTTCAAGGCACTCGATATTTCACCCTCTGCAGCACCGCTGTTAGTTGCGACATTAACGACATGGTTTATACGTTCATCGTTACTTAGTGGCAGAACGTGCTCAACAAACATGGCGGCTATTTTTCTTTGCTGGGTAGAATCCAGTGCCTGCAGTGCCTGTTTGAATTCTGCATCATTATTTATTTGACTCATTTTATTTTTCTCCAGACAGTCATGCTTTGCTTTAGTCTTCCGCCAGGTGTTCTGCCAGTGTTTCCGTTAGACTTATTAATGGTATATCCATATGATATTCTTCAAGCCCGTCTTCAAGATGGATTCGGCAATTTGCACAGGCGCTTATAATGGCATCAGGTTTTACTGCATCAAACTGGTCTTTTTTGCGCTGGAATACTTTAAGACGAATTTCATCGGCACGTTCATTTGCACTAACGCCACCACCGGCACCACAGCACCAGTTCATTTTTCCAGCGTCAGGCATTTCTACAAAATTATCAGCAAACATGTTGATCAGGTTTCTAGGTTGATCGATGACACCACCACGACGTGAAATCTGACAGGGATCGTGATAGGTAAGACGTTGTTTTTCCTTGCCGGTAATTTTCAGACGACCCTCTTTGCGGAATTCATCCAGCACTTCAAGAATATGCCTTACTTTAAAACTAAAGGGTTTGCCGATCAGATTGGGTCCATCCCAACGAATTGCCATATAAGCATGACCGCATTCAGGGCTGATCACGGTTTTAACTTTCAGTTTTTCAGCTTCATCAACAATGCGCTGCACCAGCTCGGCGGCGATATCGGATACCCCTATCTGGATTCCGCTGTTAGTGGCCTCAAAGGCTTTGCTTGCGATAGTCCATGTTGCACCTGCTTTATCAAATATTTTTGCTATGGCTTCAATAAATTCAGGAAAATTCATAATTTCCATTGAAGATAACAGCAACATGTATTCTGCGCCTTCAACATCAAGCGGTATTGTTAAACCTGTATCTTTTTCAACGTGTTTAATTTGCGCCATCAATGCGGGTAGCTTCACACCCATTGGACTACCAATGGTGATTGAACGTGTGGCAGCGCCGATCAGTCCTTCCGGTGCATGACCGGCAGCAGCCATACCTTCGCGTGTTTTGCGAATCATCAGTGTAATATCATTACCCACTGGACAAACCATGGAGCAACGACCGCACAGTGTGCAACTGTCGTATACCAGTGTTTCCCATTCGGTGAGCAATTTATCATCAACCTTGGCTGTTAGACCCAGCATTTTTCCAATGCGCCCCATTAAGGTGAATTCTGACTTCCAGATTCGGCGCAGTGGTTCGGTTTTATTAATAGGTGTTTTGCTGGGGTCTCCGGTTTCGGTATAAAACAAACAGGCATCAGCACACATGCCACAATTAACACAGCTACTAAAAAATGCTGCCATACTGGAATCAATTTGTTCCTTAAATACATTAATGCCTTTTTCTAATGATGCACTCATGATTGAACTCCTCGGTAACCGGAAATGGCACCGCCATACCAGCGTGATAAGACAAAGGTGAAGCTGTGTATTAGTTTGGTAAAGGGGAGAACAACCAGTAACAACTCAACACTGAGTATATGAATAGCGAGCAATGTTGGTGCCGGCAGACCGATGCGATGAAAGACCATATAACCGGTAATGAGTGGTAATATGGTGACCAGCCAGACCAGGTAATCTTCTTTGGTGGTTAAAAAACGTAATACTTTATTCTGCATACGATGTGCCAGCACGACCAGCAGCGTAATGATGGTTATTACGGTCACTGCATCTACTATCGTTGTTGGTAAAGCTGGCCAGCCGAAACCGAAAATATCTTTAAATATCAGTATATGCGGTGCCAGTAAAAAGATAGTAATAAACAGGCCTATGTGGAAAATATAACCAGTAACAACAGTAAACATGGAACGTTGTAAGGTGCTTTTATCAGGAAATGACCTTGAAACAATAGTGCGAAGCCCGCTACGCATTTCAGAGCCTTTGGCTTCTGCTAAATTTGTTTTGCGATCCAGCAGTATAATTTCAGCAAAACGAATAATCACACCGGCAACAAAGATGATTATTGCAATTTGAAAACCCGGGCCACGTACCCAGTTCAGGAATTCTATTTCAGTCATTCTCTTTTCCTCGTTTTTGCTGTTCTATTTTTTTAGATCATCAATAGTGGTTTTACTATGTGCAGCTGCAGCACTCTCTTTTTTACTGAGGTTTTTCGCACCTAATGCCAGACCTGCGGCCACCGCACCGGCAGCCGTATAAATAATTGTTTGTGAAGTATTTATAGTTGGTACTGACAGTGCTTTGTAGAAGCTACCTCCATCCCAGAAATCCGGCTCGGAACAGCCCAGGCAGGGATGGCCTGCTTCAATTGGCCAACTGGTTCCATCATTCCATTTGGTGGTGGCACAGGCGTTGTAGGCGATGGGTCCTTTGCAGCCAAGTTTGTATAAACACCAGCCTTTTTTTGCGCCTTCATCGTCGAAGGTTTCGGCAAACAGGCCTTTATCGTAAAACGGCCGGCGATAACAACGGTCATGAATGCTTTGCCCATAAAACACCATTGGACGACCAAGGTGGTCAAGTTCGGGAATAGTACCGAAGGTCAGAAAGTGGGTTAGTACACCAGTGATAACCACAGGAATAGGCGGGCAGCCGGGTACATTAATAATGGGTTTGTCTTTGATTAAATCGCTGACAGAAACCGCATCGGTTGGATTGGGTTTAGCCATTGGAATGCCGCCGTAAGCTGCACAGGAGCCAATGGCAATAATGGCAGCTGCACCTTTGGCAGTAGACATCAACTTATCATAATTGCTGACACCACCACTGGTAGAATAACCGGGGTTGCCCATAGGAATGGAGCCCTCTACCACAAGAATATACTCGCCCCAGTTTTCTTCTATCGCTATATCACGCGCTTCTTCTGCCGCATGTCCGGCAGCGGCCTGTAGAGTATGGTGATAGTCCAGTGAGATAGCATCAAAAATAAGGTTTTCAATAGCACCTGTATGTGCGCGGGTAAGTGATTCGGTGCAGCCGGTACATTCCTGAAAAGATAACCAGATAACAGAGGGGCGTTTAGCATTTTCTAATGCGTGCGCGATTTTCGGAATCATCGCCGGTGACATTGCCATCACTGATGCCGTGGTGGCACAGAATTTTAGAAAACTGCGGCGTGAAACACCCTGGCTACGCAAAATTTCATACAGTGTTTTATCTTTATTAGAATTACTTGACATACTTATTTCTCCGTCACGCTCTTTTTGGTCTTCAGCCTGTCTTCCAGATCCAGGGAAAGACGGCTATAAGCCGCCATAATATGTTCTGTTTGCGAAAGCAGTATTTCCGGCATGGTGGTCACTTCAATAAACCGGCTGATGATGTGATTTTCATTGTTATAGTGAGTAACGATCCATACGCCTGCGTACTGGGTTTCAATGATTTCACTTAGACCCAGTGCATTTAGTTGCGCCGTAACCTCACCTTGACTCAGAGTATTTAAAATTTTTTCTTCCTCGCCGACTGCAAGCGGGATACTGCGTAAATCAATAATACTGGTTTGCCCGGTTTCAATAAGTTTATTGAGAGCATGTTTAATTTCATGTAACAGAGGTTTAACATTCTGCGTCAGTTCATCACCGATCTGAATATTAAATTGCATTGCTCCAGTAACCGGGGTAGTTACTTCAGACATAGTCAGAACCCTTGTTGATTTAATTTAAATTTAAGATAAAACAGGACACTGTGGATCACCCGACCACACCAGTAACGGGCAATTGGAATGTCGGATAATCTCCGCAGTAACCGATTCACCGAGCGCGCGTTTTACACCATTATTACCATGCGTTGCCATGGAAACCAGGTCGATGTCCATGTTATCAATCTTGTTAAGGATTTCACGGATAGGTCTTTTATAAGTGCTCATGTCAAGTGAAACTTTCAGTCCGGTATTCGCCAATGTTACGCTTTGCTCATGCAGCTTCGCTTTGATAGCTGACTTTTGATTATCGGGTTCAGCAGATTCTATTTCATCATGAAACAGCACAATTTCGGAATCATGCATGGTGGCAAAGCGATGCACACATTCAAGAATTGCTGAGGATGTCTCTGTACCATCCAGCGGTACCAGTATGCGTTTGAATAAATCGTCAGTACGATTATCCACCGGTTCAGGTCGTGTACTGTGCAGAATAAAAACCGGGCAGGGTGATTGTTTTATTACCTGTTCAGTGATACTGCCAGTATGTATACGTTCTATACCAGAACGACCATGGGTAGACATAAGAATCATGGTGGCGGGCAACAATATTGCCATTTTTAATATTTCACTAACCGGATTGCCCATACGTGTTTTAGTTTCAATTGTCCAGTCTTCCTTTGCCAGCGCATCGTAAATAGCCTTCATATTTGGCACGTTGTCCATGGATGCATTTACTGTATTAACAACGGGCGTTATATGTAAAACAATGAGTCGAGTTTCACTTTTAGGGCATATCGAGCGAGCATAAAGTATTGTTTCTTCTACAGATTCAGAGCCATCAATTGGAATTAGTATTGTTCGTTTCACTGTTTATGCCCCCTGTTAAATGAATTTACATTTGTTTTGTTACATAAATATTATGCTGCTGAAACCTCTTGATCTGCATTCATTTTTTGCCATTGTTCTATTAAATTCACAGCTTCATTCACTGCGTGACCGAGTGCGTTTTGAACGGGTTTACTCGGATGCATGCCCCAGCCCATGGTTTCCGGCTGGATGCCAATCAAGGCGCGGTTTTCTGGCAGATGTTCGGTTAAGCGTGCGATATCCATCAGGTCAAGCAGACCTACTTCATGGGGGCTGCGTTTTGTGCTGCCAAGAAATTCATCCATGGCATTGCCAACAAAGGTGTTGACTGTGCCAGCGGGCTGATGTAATTCAGTGGCATCAAAAACAATTAAATTAGTGCAGTCTTCAATCCATACGGCGAGGGTAAAACTAAGCGTGCCGCCATCAATGAAGGTTAAATTGGAGCTGTCAGGATATTTTGATTGAAGTAGATTGAGTGCATGGATGCCTGCACCTTCATCTGTAAGCAAGGTATTGCCTATTCCCAGTATTAACGTTTCATGGTTGAGCATGGAGTTACCTCAGGCATGTTAATAAGCTAACATACGTTTGTATTTAGGCAGGAAAGTGAGCATGACATGTTGATGCAAATCAAGTTGCCTAATCATTTTATAAAGTTAAATAATAAAGCAGTAATATTACTTTTAAGGAATGCAGTATGTGCCTGGGTATCCCAATGCAAATTAAATCCATTGATGGCTTTTTAGCACGCTGTGAAGCCAAAGGTGTCGAGCGTGATGTCAGCCTGTTTATGATGCAGGACGATAAACTTGAGCTGGATGATTTTATTGTAGTGCATCTTGGTTATGCCATACAAAAAATTTCATCACAGGAAGCGCAGACCGCCTGGGAATTGTATGATGAGATGCTGGCTGCCAAATAGCCGTTTTTAACTTTGCATGAGATTGCTCTTTGTCAGTAGAATAAACCAGTTGAAAGCATTTTGCTGGAATGTAATGCCCCAAATATTTATATAGAAACACGAGTCCCGCACAAGCTTTTGATTATTTACCACATCCATGTGGTTCACCCCTGTGGGTGCTTACGTTCAAATTGCTCCAGGCGATTTAGTCCACTGAAAAAGAAAAAACAGCCTGCCAGGGGGTGACTGCACGTGTATTCGTGCAGTTCATGATAATTCTGTGTGAACTGTGAAGTATAAAAAATGACTAATCTGTTCGCCTGATTCGAACCACATAAACAAGCTACGTTGTAATGTGGTTTTTATTGTTCCAGCATGGGAACGGATAATTAGTTATATTGGATAATTATGCACAGAATTGATCGAAAACAAGATTTAGAACTTACCCCTGTTGGTTCGGTGATGGCTTATTTACAAGCAGGATGGTTACGTGCTGTTTTTTTTGCCCTGGTGTGGTGGGTGCTTACTGACGGTGACATGGGGTCGTGGTTGATTGGTTTACCATTGGTGCTTGTTGCGACGTTAGTGAGTGTGTCACTACTACCCGGTTTTTCAATTTCTTTACTCGGGACGGTTCGGTTTGTGCCGTTTTTCCTCTGGCATTCTTTACGTGGTGGCGTTGATGTAGCGAAGCGGGTGTTGCATCCTGAACTACCGATTTCACCCGCGATGGTTTGTTACCGGTGGCGGCTACCACCAGGTCTGTCGAGAGTCTTTATGGCCAATGTGGTGAGTTTGTTGCCGGGTACATTAAGTGCCGAACTGGAGGCAGAACAGTTGCATGTGCATGTGCTTGATCAGACGGCTGATTTTGATTCAGAAATGCCCCTGCTGGAAGAGCGCGTGGCGCAGATGTTTGGGCTGAGCCTGATAACACTGAAGAGTGAGAGTGTGGAGTAAAATTTGATGGAAGCCTTGTATTTGGTGGTGGCGCTGTTTCTTCTATTGACACTGGTAGTGGGCTTGTGGCGGATTTTGCGTGGTCCGACAGCAGCTGATCGTATGCTGGCTGCGCAGTTGTTCGGTACCACCGCAGTTGCCTGTTTATTGCTGCTGGCGCAGGCGCTGGATCAATCAGCATTACGAGATGTGGCGCTGGTGTTTGCATTGCTGGCGGTGGTCACTGCTGTCGCTTTCGTCAGGCGCGTGTGGGCAGTGGAGCCGAAACATGTCGATGATTGATATTTTCACCGTACTATTGTTGGTCGCTGGCGCTGTATTCTTCCTTGCAGGAACGGTCGGTTTATTGCGTCTCCCCGATGTTTATACCCGTTTACATGCGCTGACCAAGGCCGATAATGTCGGTCTTGGGTTGATGGTAATTGGACTCATGTTGCAGGCAGAATCCTGGGCTGTAGTAGGTAAACTGTTATTAATCTGGATGCTGGTGTTACTTGCAGGTGCCAGTGTGGCACATCTGGTGGCAACAGCGGCGCGGCAACGAGGTGTTAAACTATGGAAACGGTGACGTGCATGGATGCACTTATGTCCATGGATGGACGGTATTTCGCAAGGAGCCAGGAAGGCGGTGCGATTATGTCCATGGATGGACGGTATTTCGCAAGGAGCCAGGAAGGCGGTGCGATTATGTCCATGGATGGACGGTATATAGAAAATGCAGGAGCAATTTTCTTAAATTCGTGGGCGCAGGGAGCGCAGGAGCGATGAATTTACTGCTGTTATTCGATGCCGTATTGGGTTTGACCTTGCTGTGGGTGGCATGGCAAGCGCTGTCAAGCCCCGACCTGTTCCGCGCTATTGTGTTATTTATTGCTTTTGGTTTATTGATGGCTTTGGCATGGGTTCGGCTTGATGCACCGGATGTTGCACTGGCTGAGGCGACGATTGGTGCAGGTTTAACCGGTGCTTTATTGCTCGCCGCACTGGCAAGGCTGGGTGCAGATAAAGACATAAATAACGAAGAAAAAAGCAAAATGAATAGCGCTCAGAAGAAAGGCGATGCAGACACAATTGAACACAAAGAACAATAAACCTCCACTGCTAGTTCGTTTGTTGCTGGTGATGCTGCTGAGTGTTTTCGCTGTGGGGCTGGCTTCTGCCGTGCTGTCATTACCCGCGCAGGCGCCTGGTTTGAGTGCAGAGGTGGCAGCCAATATTGAAAAAAGCGGAGTGACTAATCCGGTCACAGCGGTGCTGCTTAACTACCGGGCTTATGATACTTTGCTGGAGTTAGCTGTGTTGCTGCTGGCGTTACTTGGCGTCTGGTCGCTTGGTGGTGCCTCGCAACGGTTTGAATCACCGCCTGGTCCGGTGCTGGACATTCTGTCACGTGTGCTGATTCCATTATTGATTCTGGTTTCCGGTTATCTATTATGGGTCGGTGCGTATGAACCGGGTGGTGCTTTTCAGGCGGGTGCCGTGCTGGGGGCAATCGGGGTATTGTTGCTGTTAAGTGGTTGGCGGCCTGATGCACTCCTTAATCATAGATTCGCTGGCTTTAGCTTACGTTTAACTCTGGTGGCCGGTTTACTGGTATTCATTGTCGTCGGTTTGGCTTTTATGTTGTTTGCAAGGCCATTTCTTGAATACCCCCCAGAGCTTGCCGCTGGCTTAATTTTACTGATTGAAACTGCCGCTACCTTGTCTATTGGCATCAGTCTGGCAGCATTGTTTTTAGCTGGCGAACCGGAGACGGAGAAACATCAATGACGTGCATGGACGCACTAAATTCGCGAGCGCAGGAGCGATGAGTCCTGCTTTCCTCTATGCACTGGTTGGTGTCGGTCTGTTTTCTCTAGGTTTATATGCCTTGATTATTTATCCGCATTTATTACGCAAAATTCTTAGCATTAATATTATGGGTAGCGGTGTGTTTCTGGTGTTGGTGGCATTAGCAGCTCGTGCTGCCCGTACCGGGGGAACCCCTGATGCTGTGCCGCATGCCATGGTGATTACCGGTATTGTGGTAGCGGTGTCAGCCACTGCGCTGGCATTAGCGCTGATGTTGCGAGTGAAAGCTGAAACCGGTCGGGCTGAACTGCCTGAAGAGTCACTGGAGTAAACCCTTGATACAGAATTTCCACTGGATAGTAATCGTTATATTACTACCACTGTTAGGTGCGGTTAGCTGTTTTTTATGGCCTCGGCGCAATGTGCAGTTAGCTTTGTTAACCACGTCAGGCGTTGTTGCTGTTGTGGCCGGGCTGAGTTGGCAAGTAATAGAACACGGTGCTCAGCGTTACGCGCTCGGTGGCTGGAATGCACCTTTAGGCATTGATCTGTATGTTGATGGTTTGAGCCTGTTAATGCTGATCGTGACGGCTGTGGTGGGTCTGGCTATCAGTGTGTACTCCAGTGCTTACTTTAAAGTAGCCAGAGCAAAGCATTTCTGGCCATTATGGTTGTTTTTGTGGTCGGCGTTAAATGCGCTATTTCTGTCTGCTGACATCTTTAATCTTTATGTCACGCTGGAGTTAATTGGACTGGCATCGGTGGCGCTGGTGGCATTATCCGGCGGTGCCAATGCCTTAACTGCAGCCATGCGTTATTTGTTGGTCAGTCTGCTGGGCTCATTGTTTTATCTAATGGGTGTTGCCTTGCTCTACCACAGTTATGGCACCGTTGATATTGCGCTGTTGGCACAGCGGGCGGAATTATCACAGACCATGTGGCTAGCCATTGGTTTGATGACTGCCGGCTTGTTGCTCAAAACAGCACTGTTCCCGTTACACTTCTGGTTGCCTCCTGCACATTCCAGTGCCCCTGCACCGGTCAGTGCGTTGCTGTCAGCACTGGTGGTAAAAGCCTCGCTATATATACTGTTACGTCTGTGGCTGGACGTTTTTCCACTCAGCTCCGTCCAGGGGCAATTCGGCTTAGGTCAAATACTGGGTCTGCTGGGTTCGGCGGCTATCATCTGGGGCGGCGTGCAGGCTCTACGTCAGACACGACTTAAATTACTGGTTGCTTATTCGACAGTCTTACAAATTGGTTATTTGTTTCTCGCCTTTCCGCTGGCAAGCATCATTGGCTGGAAGGCGGCACTTTATTTTGTGTTCGCACATGCGGTTGCCAAAACCGCAATGTTCATGGCAGCGGGTAATATTCTGTTTTACGGTGGGCACGATAGCATTGTTGATCTTGACCGGGTGGCGCAGCGTTTGCCGATAACTCTCGCTGCATTTGGCCTTGCCGGTGTCAGCCTTATGGGTTTGCCGCCGAGTGGCGGATTTATCGCAAAATGGTTATTACTGGAAGCAGCCATTGTCTCCGGTCAATGGTGGTGGGGTTTGATGATGATTGTCGGTGGCCTGCTGACAGGGGCTTATGTGTTTAAAGTCATCGGTTACGCCTTTACCCAGGCTGACTTTCCTCACGAGCCAGGAATTGTTCCCAAAAGGATGGAATGGGTAGCATTGGCAATGGCAGTGTTTGCCATCATCCTGGGTTTTCTTGCGCCTGCGCTGTTGGCATTGATGGAAATTGGCTCTCCTTTTGGAGCAAGTTTGTTATGACGTGCATGGACGCACTACTACGCGGGTATAGGCAGGGAGCGCAGGAGCGATGAACTGGGATAACTGGTTGCCATTATTGATTGTGCTTAGCTCACTCATGGTGGGTCTGATTATTTTTTCTTTGGCAGAGAATAGAGTGAAAACTCGAATCGGTTTGAATATGGTGGGGGCTTTATTCAAGCTGGCGCTGGTGGGCATTATGTTATGGGGTGTTTACAACGGGCATCACTATGAAACCCGTTTGCCATTATTGCCAGGGATTGATCTGGTACTGCGAGCTGATGCCCTGTCTATGTTGTTCGTGGCGCTTTCCGCAGGTCTGTGGCTGCTGACCACGGTGTATGCTATTGGTTATCTGGAAGACTCACCTCATCGCAGCCGTTTCTTCGGGTTTTTTAGTATTTGTGTGACCGCGACAGTAGGGGTGGCACTGGCTGGCAACCTGCTGACATTTTTGCTGTTTTACGAACTGTTGACACTGGCAACCTACCCGCTAATTGTGCATCGGGGAACCGAGGCGGCACGCAAAGCCGGTCGCACTTATCTTATTTATACCCTGGCGGGTGGTGCTTTGTTACTGCTGGGGACTATCTGGTTATACACCATCACCGGCACACTGGAATTTACTGCTCAGGGCTTTTTGTCCACACTGGACAGTTCCTATCACTCAGCACTGGTTATTATATTTGTATTATTGATTGCCGGGTTAGGGGTGAAGGCGGCAATTATTCCGCTACATGGCTGGTTGCCTCAATCCATGGTTGCGCCAGCACCGGTCAGTGCCTTGCTGCATGCCGTGGCGGTGGTAAAAGCGGGGGCTTTTGGCATCATGCGGGTGCTCTACGATGTGTTTGGTATTGAGTTTAGTGCCAGTCTTGGTGTCACTTTGCCACTGGCGATATTAGCAGCGGTGACTGTTATTTATGCTTCAATACGAGCCTTCTTTCAGAACGATTTGAAGCGGCGACTGGCATTTTCTACTGTCAGCCAGGTTTCCTATATTATTCTTGGTATCGCTATCGTCGGTCCGGTAGCGACCATTGGTGGCATGGTTCACCTGGTGCATCAGGGAGTGATGAAAATTACCCTGTTTTTCTGTGCAGGTAACTTAGCTGAGACTTTGGGTATTCACAAAATCAGTGAAATGAACGGGGTCGGGCGACGCATGCCCTGGACCATGGCGGCTTTTACCATCGGTGCTTTCGGCATGATTGGTGCTCCTCCGCTAGCCGGTTTTATTAGTAAATGGTATTTGGGTGTTGGCGCACTGGAAGCAGGGCAGGGCTGGGTGATTTTTGTACTGGCGGGTAGCAGCTTGCTTAATGCGGGTTACTTTTTGCCTATTTTATATGCTGCCTGGTTTAAGCCGCAAGTGGGTGACTGGCCAGCTGAGCGCAGCTTTGGTTCTTATGAAACCGCGTTGGCATTACTGGCACCGCCGGTAATTACTGCGGCACTGGCTGTGTTACTGGGTCTGTTGGCATCCGCTCCGTTTAGTCCGCTGGAATGGGTACGCCTTATCACCACACTGGAATACGCACTGTGAATGATACGCTGAATGCATTGCTGCTGTTGTTTGTGCCGGGTCTGCCGTTATTACTGGCATTTCCTGCACTGCGCCAGTGGTTGCCCTGGAGAGGGCTTCGTTACCTTTCAGTATTGCCTGCTGTTATTGTTATTGCAGTTATACCGGCAAGCTACTCTGTTGAGCCGTCCTGGTTGCTATTTAGTGTCGAATTAGGCATTGAAACCGGCAGCCGATTATTGTTGGCAGTGTCAGTATTGCTGTGGATCTGGCTTATGTTGCTCTTGCCCGTATCCAAAAAACAAGCAGAAGACAGGTATTTTACTGTGTTTTTAATGTTGACCATGGCAGGTAATTTTGGCGTCATTCTGGCAACGGATCTGGTGGCTTTTTTTGTCTTTTCAACATTGCTGGGTTATGGCTTTTATGGTCTGCTGGCTTCAGCTGACAATAACAGGGAGCAGCGGGCTGGGCGTGTCTATCTGATACTGCTAATAGTGGCGGATATCGCGCTATTTGAAGTATTGTTGATTACCTCGATGGTGACGGATACGCTGGGATTTGCAGAGGTGCACCACGCCATGGCGCAGTCAGATTCTCTGGCTTTGTATCTGGCGCTGGTGGTGTTTGCTTTTGTAGTCAAGGCAGGTATATGGCCATTTCACTTTTGGCTGGTACATGCTTTTCGATGTGTTCGCCCGGTAATGGCATTACTGTTGCTGGCTGTTCCGGTTACTATTGCTTTACTCGGTATGTTACGTTGGTTACCTCTGGGCGAAATCACTGTGCCTGAGGCGGGTCTTTTTGTTCAGGGTATTGGTGCGGCGACCCTGCTTTATGCCATTGTTTTTGCAGTGTTAGACAGCTTGAAGAAAAAATCGCTTTCGATGTTATCTATACATGGCGTTCTGTTAGCCACTGCTGTTTTTACCATCGGCATTGGCACAGTATTAGCCGATGCGACTGTCTGGAATTACTACCAAAATTGGCTGTATTATTTTATAGCTTCGTTGGCTTTAGTGCTGGCAATATTACTTTCTGTTACCGGCTGGTTGCATCATAATGCTGCGGCAACAGCAGAGCGAGAAGATGAGCCAGACAGATGGTTTGAGCGTTGGCCAGCTATTGTACTGTTCTGGATTGCTAATGCGGGTTTCCATACTTTGCCACGCTGGCGTAGCTGGTGGCTGGCTAAAATACACCATCTCCGGTTGTTAATTCGACTCTGGAAAAGGCAAATGGGTGTGAATGAACGTATCCTGCAAGGTTGGGGGCTGGCGATCACTCTATTTCTGTTGCTGGCGATGAGCATCACATTTGTTGTGGCATCTGTCGGCTTATCTTCCTCAATTTGATGCCCGCCTTTGCATCCCCTCTGGTGTTATTGCTGATACCGGGCTTGCCACTGTTGTTGGCAATAATGTTGATGTTGCGACCATTGCACCGAAGCGTCATTCTGCTTGCATCTCTGGCTGCGTTACCCTCGTTATTGCTGTCTCTGATATTACCAGCCGATATCGTGCTGAAATTACCGTGGATGTTATTTGGCGTGCACCTGGGCCTGGATGAAACGGCAAGGGTGTTTCTGTTTTTTACCTCACTATTATGGCTAGTGGCGGGCATTTATGCTGCCGGCTATTTTTCTAAGGAGGCATCGAAAACGCAGTTTTTTGTCTGGTTTCTGTTAGCCATGGCCGGCAATCTTGGTCTGATTCTGGCTCAGGACATGATTATCTTTTTTACCTTTTTTGCTTTAATGAGTTTTGCCAGTTACGGTCTGGTGGTGCATCAGCGTAGTCCTGAAGCACTACGAGCAGGGCGGATTTACATTATTCTGGTGGTGGTTGGTGAGGTACTGCTGTTTGTTGCTTTTACGCTGGCAGCGATGGCAGCAGGCAGTATTGAATTTGCAATGGTTCGCTCAAGTGTGGCGGCCGCTGAGTCAAGTGACTGGATTATAGGGCTGGTATTACTTGGTTTTGGTATTAAAGCAGGTGTTATCGGCTTGCATGTCTGGTTACCTCTGGCGCATCCGGTGGCACCAACGCCTGCCAGTGCGGTACTTTCGGGTGCGATGATAGCCGCGGGTCTGCTTGGCTGGTTGCGTATCCTGCCACTGGGTACAGCAGAACTACCTTATTGGGGTGGGGTGATGATTGTTGCCGGTATGCTGGCTGTTTTTTACGCGGTGCTGGTTGGTTTATTACAGAGCAATGCAAAAACAGTATTGGCTTATTCAAGTATTAGCAGCATGGGGATGATGACCATGGCTGTCGGCCTGGGTCTGGTGGCGCCGGAAAACTGGGCTTTTATTTTAACGGCTATTCTGGTTTATGCGCTGCAACATGGTCTTGCTAAAGGCGCATTATTTCTTGGTGTTGGTTTGTGTGCAAAACCGGTTGTCTCCAGAAGCTTGCGTTATCTGCTTATTGTGGCGTTACTACTTCCTGCGCTGTCATTGGCAGGCGCGCCACTAACCAGTGGTTTGATTGCCAAACATCTGCTGGATTTCCAGTTGCTAGCAGTAATGTCACCCTGGGCTGACTGGGTACAAACTTTGATACCGTGGAGTGCGCTAGCGACTAGCTTGCTGTTGATTCGTTTTCTGATTCTGGTGTGGCCTAAGCGCAGTACGGAATCAGGGGCTGCACCCATAGCACCATCAACAGGAATGATGTGGTTGTCATGGCTGGCACTGGTTGTCATGGTGGTATTCAGCCCGTGGTTTATTTCACAACTAGGAATAAAGACTGATCCGATAATAAATATCTGGTCAATGCAACTGATAACAAGTGCTTTGTGGCCGCTTTTACTGGCTATTGCTCTGGCGGCTACCGTCTGGTTTGGCGCTCGATACTCACAAATTCATCATCGCCTCAGGATCCCAGCGGGAGATATGTTGATTATTGTCGAAAATTGGCTGTGGCCACCCCTGGTCTCTGCGCTATTTTATTGTTTTGTGGCTTTGCAAAAGAGGGGGGCATGGTTGTTGGTGAGTGTCAACGGCTGGTTCGATTATCAAGTATTGATGTCCTTTCTTGACAGGTTTGAAGGTCGATTCAGGCAATGGACGTTTGCAACAATGTTATTATTGATACTTGTGATGCTGTTTGTCTATATGGCTAAAACCGGAGTAACACAAGCATGAAAACCTTGCTGGAAAAACACTGGCATCATCTGTCCCAGAAAGAAGTGCTGGATCTGCTTGATAGCGATTTGGATAATGGACTGGATCGATTTGAGGTGGAGAATCGTCAGCAGAATTTTGGTGCCAATGCGCTGACCCAGCGTAAAGGGCAGGGGCCGTTGCTGCGATTTTTGCTGCAGTTTAACCAGGCACTGGTCTACATCCTGCTGGTGGCGGTGCTTATTAAGCTGTTTCTCGGTGCCTGGGTGGATGCCAGTGTCATTTTTGCTGTGGTATTGCTTAATTCAATTATCGGTTTTGTGCAGGAGGGTAAAGCATTAAGCGCACTGGCAGCCCTGTCGCGTGCGCTAATGACTGAGACCACGGTATTGCGTGCTGGCGAGAAGCAGCGCATTGATGCCAGAGAGCTGGTGCCGGGTGATATTGTGTTGCTCGCCTCGGGCGATAAGGTGCCTGCTGACCTGCGCCTGTTGCATAGTCGCAGTTTGCAGATTGATGAATCCGCGCTGACCGGTGAGTCGTTGCCGGTGGAAAAACAAGTTGCTGTACTGGCGCATGATATTATTCTGGCGGAGCGCTCCAACATGGGCTACTCGTCCACGCTAGTGACTTATGGTACCGCTGTGGGCGTGGTCACCGAAACCGGTGATGCGACCGAAATGGGTCTTATTTCCGAACTCATTGCCAGTGCCGAAGTGTTGGCGACTCCGCTAACCCGCAAAATTGCACGCTTCTCTCATTTGTTGCTGTATGCCATTTTAGCTCTGGCGGCAATCACCTTCCTGGTCGGTTTGTATCATGGTGACAGCTGGATCAACCTGTTCATGGCATCGGTAGCTTTGGCGGTGGCGATGATTCCGGAAGGTTTACCGGCGGTGTTGACCATTACTCTGGCCATCGGTGTCGCGCGTATGGCAAAACGTAACGCTATCATTCGTCGTTTACCAGCGGTGGAAACCCTTGGCAGTACCACCGTTATCTGCTCGGATAAAACCGGTACCCTGACCCGTAATCAGATGACGGTGCAGCAGTTGTGGGCGGGTGACGAAGAATTTACTGTCAGCGGTATCGGTTATGCACCGCAGGGCGAGATTCAACAAAGTGAAAAAAAAGTGGATACCAGCAAGCATACAGCGTTGCTCGAATTACTGCGTGCCGGTCTGCTGTGTAACGATTCTGTACTTAAGCAGGATGAAGAAGGCTGGAAAGTTGAGGGTGACCCTACTGAAGGCTCACTGCTGGTTACCGCGAGTAAGGCAGGACTTGATGAGCAGCAGGAACAGGCGCTTTACCCGAGGCTGGACGCGATTCCCTTTGAATCTCAGCATCAGTATATGGCGACTCTGCATGCTGGCGACAAGCCGCTGATTTACCTGAAAGGTTCTGTGGAGAGCCTGCTGGAGCGTTGTGATTCCATTATGGGTATTGATGGCAGCAGAGCGCCACTTGATAAAGATGCTGTGCATGCCAGAGTAGATGCAATGGCCAGTCAGGGTCAGAGAGTACTGGCCTTTGCATACCTGACAGTGTCGCCGGATACCATCACCATAGATCATGACAGTGTCGCACGAGGTTTAGTCTTTCTTGGTCTGCAGGGCATGATCGATCCACCAAGGGGTGAGGCGATACAGGCGGTACGCGCTTGTCAGGCTGCCGGTATTCGGGTCAAGATGATTACCGGTGATCATGCCATTACTGCCGCCTCCATTGCTGCACAGATCAGTCTTGATGATACCCTGAGTGATGGTGAAACACCGCAGGTGCTTAGTGGCCGTGAACTGGAAGTGATGTCTGATGCTGAGCTGATCAAGGCCTCCACTGGCACGGCTGTTTTTGCAAGAGTAACGCCCGAGCAAAAGCTGCGTTTGGTGGAAGCTTTACAAGCCCACGGTGAAGTGGTTGCCATGACCGGTGACGGGGTCAACGATGCGCCAGCTTTGCGCCGTGCTGACATCGGTGTCGCCATGGGTATCACCGGCACTGAAGTGTCAAAAGAGGCTGCCGACATGGTGCTTACCGATGACAACTTCGCCACTATTGAAGCGGCGGTGGAAGAGGGTCGTGGTGTGTTCGACAACCTGATCAAATTTCTTACCTGGATTCTGCCCACCAATGCCGGTCAGGGGCTGGTGATTATTGCTGCGGTGATGGCGGCTCAACCTTTGCCAGTGTTGCCGGTGCAAGCATTGTGGATCAACATGACCACTGCTGTTTTGCTCGGTCTTGCGTTAGCCTTTGAACCGCGTGAACCGGGTATCATGCGTCGTATGCCGCGGACACCGGATACCGCCATTCTCAGTGGGGAGATGATTTTTCGCATTGTGCTGGTCGGATTGTTATTGCTGGTTGGCAGCTTTGGTTTGTTTGAGTTGGCACTGGCGCGGGGGGCATCTGAGGCTGAAGCTCGTACCATCGCAGTCAATGTGTTTGCTGTGGGGCAGTCTTTCTATCTGCTCAACTGTCGCTCACTGCGATTTTCCATTTTTCAGCTCGGTCTATTCAGCAACCCATGGATCTGGGTCGGCATAGCCGCCATGACCACAGCGCAAATGGCGTTTACTTACCTGCCGCTGATGAATAAACTGTTTCATACTGCGCCTATTGGTATCATGGATTGGATGCATATTCTGGCCGTTGGGCTGGTGATATATCTGGTTATCGGTGCGGAGAAGAAATTTAGACATCACCGGGAAACGGGGGCAAGTAAAAGATAAAATTGTTGTAAAAACTGAGCCGTTTTAATCATTACTGGTTTTCCTCAGTCCATTGCTCATCCACTATGGATTCAACTGATTTATTCAGGATTATGGGCTGTAAGCAGCAACTTTTCTATTCTCAGACTGTCATCCCCTGATGGTTATTGTATTTCACATTGCAACTTATTAGGATGGTTAATCTCATATAACCTGAGCAGGAAAGAATTGATGCACTCCAACGAACCGTTGATCGAAAAGCTACAAATTATTATTCACTGGGCGGTACGTGTGCTGGCCATACTGATGGTGTTTGTTATCATCATGGGTGTGATCGATGTGGCATGGACCTTACAGCAGAAGCTATTCGCCGCGCCCAGATTTATTCTCACTATTACTGACATGCTGGCGGCTTTTGGTGCCTTTATGGCGGTGCTGATTGCCATTGAGATCTTTATTAATATCACCATCTATCTGCGCGATGATGTTATCCATGTCAAGATTGTGATGGCCACAGCACTAATGGCGATTGCACGAAAGGTCATCATTCTCGATCTGGAAACAGTTGAAGCGTCCTATCTTTGGGGCATCGCTTCTATTGTGCTTGCCATTAGTATTGGTTACTGGCTGGTGGTTAGTTTGCCACGCTTCGATTATGAATTTGGTATTGGTAGCCATGGAAAACAGAAGCCTGCAAATGCAGCGTTAACCCCTGAACGTACAGATTTGGATAAACCATTGGACAAACCACTGGGCAAACCTAGAGTAGCAGAGAATGAAACCATTACTTGAAAAACACTGGCACCATCTGCCAGAAGAAGAAGTGCTGGACTTGCTGGATAGCGATCAGGAGAAAGGGCTGGATCGGTTTGAAGCGGAAGATCGGCAGAAAAACTTTGGCCCTAATGCGCTCACTCAGCGAAAAGGACAGAGTTCTTTGCTACGGTTTTTATTGCAGTTTAATCAAGCACTGGTTTACATTTTATTAGTAGCAGTAATCATTAAACTGTTGTTGGGTTCGTGGGTGGATGCGGGCGTTATCTTTGGCGTGGTGTTACTTAATTCCATCATTGGTTTTGTACAGGAAGGCAAGGCATTAAGTGCTCTGGAAGCGCTTTCCCGTGCGCTGACTACTGAGGCTACCGTGCTGCGTGCCGGTGAAAAGCATCGTATTGATGCCACCGAACTGGTGCCAGGTGATATCGTTTTGCTTGCTTCAGGCGACAAGGTGCCAGCGGATCTACGCCTGTTACACAGTCGCAGTTTACAGATTGATGAATCTGCCCTGACCGGTGAGTCACTTCCAGTTGAAAAGCGTGCAGCTATGCTGGCGCATGATACCATCCTGGCGGACAGAGCGAATATGGCATATTCCTCCAGTCTGGTGACCTATGGTAGTGCGGTGGGTGTGATTACCGCTATCGGTAATGATACCGAGATGGGTCGTATCTCCGAACTCATCGCCAGTGCTGAGGTGCTGGCAACACCTTTGACCCGCAAGATCGCCAGCTTTAGTCACTTGTTACTGTACGCTATTTTAGGCCTGGCAGCAGTGACCTTTATGGTGGGGTTGTGGCACGGTGATAGCTGGATTGACCTGTTTATGGCAGCAGTGGCACTGGCGGTGGCGATGATCCCGGAAGGCTTGCCTGCAGTGTTAACCATTACCCTGGCCATTGGTGTCTCGCGCATGGCAAAACGTCACGCCATCATCCGTCGTCTGCCTGCGGTGGAAACGCTTGGCGGCACCACGGTCATCTGTTCAGATAAAACAGGCACCCTGACCCGTAACCAGATGACGGTGCAGGAGCTGTGGTCGGGTGCAGAACATTTTACCCTTAGTGGTGTTGGTTATGCGCCGGATGGCAAGCTGCAAAAAGATGGTCAGCTTGTAGACCGGGATAATAATATCGCACTGAGCGAACTGTTACGAGCCGGACTGTTGTGTAATGATTCGGTACTGAAACGTGATGAAGAAGGCTGGAAGGTTGAAGGTGACCCGACTGAAGGCGCATTGCTGGTAGCAGCTTACAAGTCAGGTCTGGATGAACAACAGGAACAGGCCGCTTATCCACGGCTGGATAGTATTGCCTTTGAGTCTCAGCATCAATACATGGTAACGCTACATGGTGGCGGTAATAGTCGTGGCAATAGTCGTGGCAATAGTAGCGGCAATAGTAGCGGCAATAGTAGCGGCAATAGTCCGCTGGTTTACATGAAAGGTTCAGTCGAAAGCTTACTAACACGTTGTGATAGCGCTCTGAACGCTGCCGGTGAGAGTATGGTTCTGGATAGCGATGTTGTACATGCCCAGGTTGCAGCAATGGCCGGTAAGGGGCAGCGAGTGCTGGCTTTTGCACGTTTGTCGGTTTCCCCGAACACCAGCAGTATCGATCATGATGATGTTAATCAAGGTCTGGTTTTTCTTGGCCTGCAAGCAATGATCGATCCTCCTCGTGAAGAAGCGATACAGGCTGTTCGCGCCTGCCAGAGCGCGGGTATTAGAGTCAAAATGATTACCGGCGATCATGCTATTACCGCTGCCGCTATCGCCAGTCAGATTGGTCTCGATGATAGTCTCAATGAAGGTGAAGTTCCGCAGGTGTTGCAGGGCAGAGAACTGGAAGTGATGTCTGATGCCGAGTTGATTATAGCTGCCACCAGCACCGCTGTGTTTGCACGGGTGACACCAGAGCAGAAATTGCGTCTGGTGGAAGCTTTGCAGGCTCATGGTGAAATTGTTGCCATGACCGGTGACGGGGTTAACGATGCGCCTGCTTTGCGTCGTGCCGATATTGGTGTCGCCATGGGTATTACTGGCACCGAAGTGTCGAAAGAGGCTGCCGATATGGTGCTTACCGACGACAACTTTGCCACCATCGAGGCGGCGGTAGAGGAGGGGCGTGGCGTATTTGATAACCTGGTCAAATTTATTACCTGGATTCTACCCACCAATGCGGGTCTGGGTCTGGTTATCATCGCTGCTGTGATGACAGCAGAGCCGCTACCAATACTGCCAGTACAGGCATTATGGATAAACATGACCACAGCGGTATTGCTTGGCCTCACCCTGGCCTTTGAGCCTCGTGAACCGGGAATTATGTCTCGTTTACCGCGTTTACCCGATGCCAGTATTCTTAGTGGTGAGCTGATTTTCCGTATTATGCTGGTTGCGCTGATGTTATTGATAGGAGGCTTTGGTCTGTTTGAACTGGCATTGTACCAGGGTGCCAGCGAAGCGCAGGCTCGCACCATTGCGGTCAATGTGGTTGCCATGAGTCAGGCATTCTACCTGCTTAATTGTCGCTCACTGAGATACTCCATTTTCAGTATTGGTGTGTTCTCTAATATGTGGATTTGGCTGGGTATAGCGGCAATGGCTGGTGCGCAATTACTGATTACCTATTCTCCGCTAATGAACCAGTTATTCCACACCGCGCCCATTGGTTTGATCGACTGGTTGCGTATTCTGGCGGTTGGTGTGTTTATTTATCTGGTTGTCGGTGCGGAAAAATGGTTGCGTCAGCGTGGTGAAATGGTGAGACAATAAAACATGAAATGGTCCTTAAAGCTGGTTCGTCTTGCTGGTATAGATGTCTACGTCCATGCTACTTTTTTTATACTCATCGCATGGATTGGTTTGAGCTTTTGGTTAGTGGAAGGAAGTCTGACCGCTGTTTTTAGTGGTGTTGGTTTTATCCTGGCGCTATTTACCTGTGTGGTTTTGCATGAGTATGGGCATGCGCTGACGGCACGGCGGTATGGCATCCGTACCCTGCACATTACGCTGTTACCTATTGGTGGTGTTGCCAGTATGGAGCGTATGCCCGATGATCCTAAACAGGAAATAGCTGTAGCCCTGGCAGGCCCAGCGGTCAACGTAGTTATTGCCTTTGGTTTATGGCTGTGGCTTATTGTTAGCGATACGCTGGTACCGCTTGATCAGCTTAGTCTTACCACCGGGCCGTTTGCTGAACGCCTGATGTTGATCAATATCATGCTTGCGGTGTTTAACCTGGTTCCGGCATTTCCTATGGATGGAGGTCGGGTGTTGCGAGCTTTGCTGGCGATGCGCATGAATCATAATAAAGCCACACAGGTTGCTGCCAGGGTGGGGCAGGGTCTGGCTTTGTGGCTGGGTTTTCTGGGTTTATTATATAATCCCTTTCTCATCTTTATTGCTTTGTTCGTGTGGATCGGTGCGGCTGGTGAAGCGGCAACGGAAGAGGTTAAATCGACCTTGAAAGGCATGACAGCAGGTCGCGCGATGTTGACTGATTTTGAGATACTATCACCTGATGATTATTTGAGCCGTGCCATTAAACTGACGCTAGGCAGCAGTCAGAAAGACTTCCCGGTAATGAATGAAACGGATATAGTTGGTGTCCTCACGCAGGATAATCTGCTACAGGGATTACAGGAACATGGTGAACAAACTCGTGTACAGGACTGCATGGAACGTGGCATTGAAAGTGCTGACATTGATGAGCCACTGGAAAAAGTATTGCAGCGTTTGCAGAGCTGTAAATGTCGATTGCTCTCTGTAACCGAAACCGGTCGGCTGGCTGGTATTATAAATATGGACAATATTATGGAGTTGATCTCAATTGAGAAGGCTGTGGCTGAAGAACACAGCCAGTCGCATTGGAGAGCATAAGTTACTTAAGATGGTACTAAATTAACGTAACTTCTCAATAAGTCCGTGCAACGATCAATATAAGTTAAGCGCAAGGTGATTCGGATGCGAGTCTAAAGTTGTAGGGTGGGCAGGCTTTTTTGCCCACGCGTTAAAGCCGTTAACTAAAGCGTGGGCAAAAAAGCCTGCCCACCCTACAACTGCCCCAACTTATTGAGAAGTAACTAACTAAATTATAAAGAGGTGTTTTGCTATGAGTACAACAACTGAACTACAACAAACCATTAATGACATGGTTGATAAAACGCGCGGCATTCTGGCAATGGATGAAAGCTCACCAACTATTGCGAAGCGTTTTGCAGCGATCAATGTCGAGTCCACAGAAGAAAATCGTCGATTTTATAGAAGTCTATTATTGAGTACAGCTGATCTTGGGCAATACATATCAGGTGTCATATTGTTTGAAGAAACATTGGCTCAAAAATCCAGTGATGGCGTGCCGTTAGCCGAGTTAGCCTGGCAGCAGGGCATTGTACCCGGTATCAAAGTTGATAAAGGCAAAGGGCCGTTACCCGGTGCAGCGGGTGATTCTATTACCTACGGACTGGATGGCCTGGCAGAAAGGCTTGAAGCTTATAAGGCACAAGGTGCACGCTTTGCAAAATGGCGTGAGGTATATGCTATTACCGAGACAAACCCTACCCCTTTGGGACTCCATGCCAATGCCGAAATGCTGGCACGTTATGCCGCAGTTTGTCAGGCTGTCGGCATCGTACCGATTGTCGAACCGGAAGTATTAATGGATGGCAATCACGATATTAGCCGCTGTGCAGAAGTCACCGAAAATGTGTTGCACTCGGTTTTTCATGCCCTGCATCAGCACCATGTCAGTCTGGAACACATGATACTCAAGCCTAATATGATTGTGGCCGGTAGTGACTTACGCACTGCCGAGCCGGAAGAAGTGGCCAGCGAAACACTCAAAGTTCTCCGCCGAACCGTACCAGCAGCCGTGCCCAGCATAAACTTTCTCTCTGGTGGACAAGGTCCCGAAGAAGCCACGCGTAATCTCAATGCCATCAACCGGTTGAGCAAGAGTGCGCCATGGCAACTCAGTATTTCCTATGGACGCGCCTTACAACAACCCGCATTGTTAGCCTGGCAGGGCAAAGCAGAAAATGATGGAATAACGCAACAGGCGCTGTTGAATCGCGTTAGATTAAATAGCCTGGCAAGAAAGGGGGAGTATGAGGGTGAATAGTCCTGAATAAATTAGCTTGGTAGGGTGGGCACGTTTTATGTGCCCACGCGTGAGCATGAAAAGCCTGCCCACCCTACGTTGCCAGGAAAAATTTGTATTGTTATGAAATTTCGAGTTAACACATGAAAACACTGTTATCGGCTTTTTTCTGGATTAGCATCTATCTGGTGTTGGTATTGACACCGCTGGCGGTATTGAAGATGGGTGAGGTGCCACCTGGTTCCGGCTTCTGGTGGGACTTTTCCATGGCGCTGGGTTTTGCTGGCATGGCGATGATGGGTGTGCAGTTTTTTGTTACTGCCCGTTTTCGTCGAGCCAGTGCACCATTTGGTGTCGATATTATCTACTATTTTCACCGTTATCTTGCGGTGATGGCGTTCATTTTTATTTTTCTGCACTTTGTTATTATTCGTATTGATAATGTTGACGCACTGGGGGTCATCAATCCCTTGCAGGCACCGTGGTACATGACTGTCGGCCGACTCGCGCTACTGTTATTCGCACTGCTCATTGTTACTTCATTGTGGCGTAAAACAATCCATCTTCATTATGACGAGTGGCGTATGTTGCATATTGCGCTGGCGGTGACCGCTTTTCTGCTGGCGCTGGGTCATATTGAAGGCGTGGGTTATTATATAGAAGCACCCGCCAAACGCTGGTTGTGGACAGGCTACACGCTGTTCTGGCTGTTGCTGATTGTCTACCTGCGACTAATCAAACCCTGGCGTATGTCCAGCCACCCCTATCGGGTAACTGAAGTCAGACAGGAACGTGGTAACAGCTGGACGCTGGCACTGGAGCCGAACGGGCATGAGGGCATGCAATTCAAACCCGGGCAGTTCGCCTGGCTGACCTTGCGTGAATCCCCCTGGCACGTCAAGGAACATCCTTTTTCCTTTTCTTCCAGCGCCGCTCGCCAGGATCAACTGACGTTTACTATCAAGGAGCTGGGCGACTTCACCCGCACCATTAAGAATACTCAGGTCGGTGACATTGCCTACCTGGATGGTCCACATGGAATTTTTAGTGTAGACCAGCATCCGCATGCACCAGGTTTTGTATTTATTGCTGGTGGCATAGGTGCAGCCCCCATTGTCAGCATGTTGCATACTCTGGCGGATCGACATGAACATCGACCACTATGGTTTCTTTATGGCAGCGACCGTTGGGATGATGTGATTTTCAGAGAAGAACTGGAGGCGCTGAAGCAGCGGCTGAATTTGTATCTGATACATGTATTAAAAGAACCACCTGGTGGCTGGCAGAGTGAGTCGGGTTTTATCACCCCGCAGTTGTTGAAAAAAGTTCTACCAGAGGCAGCAAGAAAGTATGAATATTTCCTGTGCGGCCCAAAACCCATGAGTGATGCAGTGCAGCAAGGGCTTTACGCCTTGCGTGTGCCATTGCGACAGATTCATTTCGAACTTTTTGATATGGTTTAGGAAGATATTGTCATGCGAGAAAAATGGGCCAGACGAATCGCACTGCTCACCGCTCAACTGGTGCTGTTGATGGCGGTTGTTTTTGCTGTTTTGCAGAACCCGGTTGAAGACTCTGATGACACAGAAAATGGAGAACAGGCAGCCATCACCGAGCGGTTGCAGCCCGCTATTCTTAATCCACAGAGCGTTGCCGCCGGACAGCAGGTTTACCAGAAACAGAGCTGTGCGCGTTGTCATTCTATTTCTGGCAAAGGCAATTCTCGTCATCCACTGGATGGTGTTGGCAAAAGGCATAGTGCCGAACAAATGCGTGGCTGGATAATAGGTGCGGATACACTGAAAAGTGTGCTGCCAACACGTGCTTTTAAGATAAAACAGAGTTATAAAGAACTCCCGGATGAAGATCTTGATGCCCTGGTTAGCTACATGGCACAACTGATATGACAGACAGATAACAGAGTAAGACATGGAAAAACCCATCTACGTAATCGGCCATCGCAGCCCCGATACTGACAGTATCTGCTCGGCAATTGCCTACGCGCATCTAAAAAATTGCCTGGGGCAGCCGATGGTGCAAGCAGCACGTGCTGGCGATATCGATGCCGAGACTGCATTTGTGTTGAAGTATTTTTCTCTGCCCGTGCCGAAGTTGCTTAGTGATGCCAGCGGGCTTGATCTCATCCTCGTTGATCATAATGAGATGGGGCAGGCATTGGCGAATATTAAACAGGCAAACATCCTGGAAATTTGGGAGCATCACCGTATTGGCGATTTACGACCGCCAAACGCCATTCTATTTCACAGCGAACCGGTCGGCGCTACAGCGACCCTCATCGCAGAACAGTATTTTGCTCGTGGTATAGAACCATCGCGGGCAATGGCAGGCATTATGATTGCCGCTATTCTTTCAGATACTGTGTTGTTCCGCTCGCCGACAACGAATGAGAAGGATCATAGCGTGGCTGCACGGCTGCAACCCCTTGCGCAGATTGACTTGCAAACCTTCGGTCAGCAGTTGCGCAACATCAAGACGGCTGCCAGCGAAGCTAAGAGCGCAAACAGAATCGTTAATGATGATTTCAAAGCGTTTAGCTTCGACGATTTTCATGTTGGAATAGCGCAGGTGGAGGTGGTACGCCCCGATGTATTTGCCGACCGCATGCAGGACATCCTGCGAGAAATGCGCGCCGTGCGAGAGAA
>CAZALW010000005.1:0-31955 GCA_964485705.1 uncultured Thiotrichaceae bacterium | reverse complement strand
TTCCACTTAACCCTGGCCGCCTAAAGGCGTGGGATTTACGGATCCCCTATCGGGGCTTTAAAAAATACCGAACAGTTTCTTTTCTTCCTTGTGCTTTTGCAACAACGCTGTAATTTCTTTTTTCTCGCCCATTTCAGCCAGATGAAGCGCCTGTTCACGTTTGTTATTTCTAAGATTAATATTAGCACCGGCATCCAGTAATAACCGTACTGACTCTATTTTTTCAGACAGCACCGAAAGCATCAGCGCGGTGTTGCCAACATCATTCTTGCTGTTTACATCAGCCCCATTGGCAATTAACACCCTGACAGTATCAGTATGTCCACGGCTGGCCGCCATCAATAAAGGCGTGTTATCGTGGCTCTCTCTGGCATCAACAGCCAGACCTTTTTCAATCAATAATAATGCAGTTGATGCGCGATTCATTGTCGCCGCCTGATGTAACAGGCTAACGCCGTTTTTATCTTTACTGTTTAAATTTGCATGATTTTTAATCAGATAATCAACAGTCGTTGTTTTAGCTGAGCCAATGGCATACCACAACGCATCACGCCCTGAATCATCCTGCACAGTAATATCTGCACCGGCATCAAGCAGACGTTTGATGGTTGATAATGACATGGTGCTGACCGCCAGCATTAAATCCGTTTTACCATTGACCAGGGAATTATTTGGCCTGGCCTTTTTATCCAGCAACTGCTTACTGACATTTTCATGTTTGTTCAAAATAGCAAAAGACAAGGCCTGCCGATTATTTTTATCGACCGTCTGCACACTGGCACCTGCTGCCAGCAATGTTTTTACGAGCTGCCCTCTTCCCTGCTGCGCAGCCCACATCAGTGGTGTTTTTCCATTGTTACCGGCACGATTAACATCTCCACCAAAATGGATGAGTTGGCGGCTTATTTCATCATGACCCTGCACTGCAGCACGCGTTAACGGGGTGTGTCCTTCGATGTCTAGCTGATTCGGATTAGCACCTTTTTTTAGCAATGCCTCGGTAACATCTTTTTTCCCTCGCCACACCGCAATCATTAATGGCTTCCAGTTTTTATAAACACCTTCCGCGCTGCTGTTAATAACCGCAACTTTTTGATTAACACTGAGGCCACTTTTTTGTTTCACAGGTAAACTAGCACCCTGTTGTTTCAGCAACGTCACAATGGAATCATGCTTAGCCTTTGTCGCTAATACAATAGCCGTTTCACCATTTCGGTTTTTGCTTTGCACCGGTGATTTTTTTGCCAGCAAAACTTTGACAGTTGACACATGTCCTTTTGCCGCTGCCAGCATCAGCGCGGTATTACCATTAGCATCTTTTTGACCTGGCTTTGCGCCCTTTGTAATAAAATAGCCAACTATCCGTGTTTCACCTAAAGATGCCGCAACCAGCAAGGGCCGATCCCTGTACTTATTAACTGCATTAACATCAGCACCCTGTTTGACTAGCAGCCTGACCATAGCCTCGTCTTTTTGCGCAACCGCTTCTAAAAGAACCGGACGTTGAAATTTGTCGCGGGTATTCGCACTTACACCTTCATCCAGCAATTGTTCTGCCAGTTTAATATTGCCCGCACTAACGGCAGTGATAAATGACTCTTCCGGACTGCTGTTTTTATCAATATTTACCGTTACCGACTCACCGGACTGAAGTTTCTTTAATCGCTTTTCAGCATTATTATGCCCCTGTTTTATCGCCTCGTTATACCAGTAAACCGCCTTTTCTTTATTTGTTTTTACACCAACACCTTCTTCATAAAGTACGGCCATTGAATACTGCGCTCGCTTATATCCCTGTCTGGCCGATTTTATCATCCAGAATGCTGCTTTTTCCGGATCTTGCCGGGTTCCCTGCCCATTGCTAACCATCACCGCAAGCTTATACTGCGCCTGCTGGTCACCTTCACGGGCGAGCGGTTTGAGGAGACTCACTGCCTTGCTAAAATTTTGCGTACGAATGGCCACTTTTACTTCAGCAAGTTTTGCTTCGACCAGTTTCTCATTCTGAGTCTCAGCTTGTGCGCCAAACACCAGCAAAAAGGTTAACCATAAAATGGCTGGAAGTTGTTTCATCTGGATTCGAGTCATAAGTGCATTAGGCAACAAGGTTGCGGGATATTAAACCATTGCAGACTTCATTCTTAACTGAAGTGGATCCGTTGTCATTTCGACCACAGGGAGATCTTATACCACGGTAGAATAAGATCTCTCCCTGAGGTCGAGATGACAATAAGCAGTAAAGATACTTCGTGCAAAGCTCTCTACACTATAATAAATTTATGCGGTGCCAAACTTTGTTTCGACGGTGATACCGATGCTCTTTAAAAATCCGGTTGGCAAAATACCACCGGCACAAACAATAATGGCATCATTATCGATACTCAATTCTTCATCTTCGGTTTTAATCACGACTTTATTTGGCTCTATACATTTTACATTTGATTTCATCAGTACCTGTAAGCGCCCTGCCTTCTCTGCATCGGCAATTTTAATACGATTTTTTTCCTTGGCACGAGAAAATGCCTCACTTCGATAAGAAATTGACACCGTAGTGCCTTGTTCCTCTGCAATACTGACCGCTGCTTCAAGCGCACTATCGCCACCACCTACCACCAGAACACGCTGGTTTCGATATTGTGCTGGATCGATCAGGCGATATACCACCTTGCTTTGTTCTTCGCCGGGAACACCCAGTTTACGTGGTGAGCCACGTCGGCCAATGGCCAGTAAAATCGCCCGTGTATGATATTCACTGACTCCGGTTTTAACATGAAACCCCGTACTTTCAGCTTCGACACTTTCAACCCGCTCTCTATCCTTTATCTCCAGTCCAGCTTTATTAACAACACCTTCCCAAAATTCCATTAACGCTTCCTTTGTTGTCTCCTTAAATTGCATTTTGCCGATAATAGGCAAAACGGCTGGAGCAGTCATCACAATTTTCCCGCGCGGATAGTGTGACACGGTACCACCGAGTGAATCTTGCTCTAGCGTAACAAATTTCAGCTTTTTGTCTTTCGCCGCCAGTGAAGCGCCTATACCGGCTGGTCCTGCACCCACAATAACAAGATCAACCAGACCATTGCCTTTATTACGCTGCTTGCCATCGAGAACGCCATCAAGTTCAGAAATAGAATCAACAGCCTGCACACCCTGGGTAACCGCATTACGAATCAGCCCCATTCCACCAAGCTCACCGGCAATATAGATACCCGGCACATTGGTCTGAAAATTTTCATCAACCTGGGGAATATCGACACCACGCTTCTCGCTACCAAATACCAGCTCGATCGCATCAAACGGACAAGCTGTTTTGCAGGCACCGTGACCGATGCAGTGCGTTGGATTAATTAGGTGCGCTTTACCATGAATAAGACCTAATACATTTTTGGAATTTTCCGGGCATGCCTTGACACAACTGGCACAACCAAGACAGAGGACATGATTAACAATCGGGTGAATCGATGCTGGTTCAGTCATTCCAGTAGAGATGGACTCATCAAAAACACGCTTACTTTTTTGGTGTTTTTGAGATTTTCTCCAGAAATAGACCAGCATAATAATAACTAACGGCAAGCCATAGAGCCATGTTATTGGCGGCATTTTAAAACCTCTAAATTGAATTTTGTAGAGCTAGGACAATAAACAGAAACAATCATTCTAAAAGATTAACAAAAGAAAATAACTAACTGATTATATATGCAACTTCTAGACTAGTGACGAAATAGTGACAAATTATGACGGGAATTTGACAAAATCAATGCTTTTGTGAACATTTTCCCAAATTATACTATATAATCTACAATATATTAAGTTTATAGATTTATTCTACCGGTCACTTCAAGAATATAATCGTCTTGATCACCTCAAATGTTACAAAACACAGTCGTACGACACCTGAAATCAGGTGTTTTTTGTCAACTATTATTTGATTTAGGCAAACCTATGTTACTCAACTCACTTAATACTATACGCTCAAAGTTGTTCTCGATTGGAGTTTTGACTGTACTCTACCTCGGCTGGTTACGCCGTGATGATAATTATTTGAGCGCTGAAACCGGAGCCGGTTACATACTGGGCATCGTTGGTGGCAGCCTGATGATTATCTTACTGCTATACCCGCTCAGCAAGCGGGTTGCACTGCTAACACGTCTTATACCCATTCGTTACTGGTTTGGTATTCACATGTTTCTTGGTACTGCCGGCCCTGTTCTGATTCTCTTCCACTCCAATTTCAGCATGGGATCTACCAATAGCTCCATCGCACTGTTCAGCATGTTACTGGTCGCAGGGAGCGGGATTATTGGCCGTTATATCTACACCAGCATTCATCATGGTCTTTACGGAGCACGCTTAACACTTAAAGAGCTCAAACAAAAAACTGAAGATGAGCACGCCGAAATACTCAAACTTTATGCAAAAGACAGAAGACTGAACAGCCAGCTAAAAAGAATGGAAGAAAAAGTACTGCGACCCTATACCGGTCTGACGAGAAGTCTTTTGCATGTTATTTACCTGGCTATCAACGCGCCCCTCTTTAAGAGAAAAGTACTGCGTTTACTGAAAAGCAGTTACCGGGAAAATAACGAAAACCAATCTATGCCAGAGCGTAAAGTAGTCTCTCGTTTAATCAAAAATTATATGCTGGCACTTAGACAAACCGCTGCATTCAGGGTCTACGAACGACTTTTTTCCCTGTGGCACATACTTCACCTGCCACTGTTTTTTATGATGCTCATTACTGCTGTTATCCACATTTTTGCGGTACACATTTACTAGTATAGTGTATTAAGCTTATACGAATGCACACACTATACCTGTCCTTTATTCGTCTTACCTTACTCCTGGTCTCAATGTTAGCGTCAAGCGCTATCATTGCTGACTCATTTACCTCATTACTAATGCCCGGACCGGTCATCAAGGCACATGAAGAATATGAGAAAGACTGCGACCAGTGCCACGACACCACTGACGACAGAAATCAGGGACAACTCTGTATTCACTGCCATGATCACGAAAATATTCTTGATGACCTGAGCAATAAAACCGGGTTTCATGGACAGCTGCCCAGTCCGGCAAGAACCGACTGCCAGCATTGCCACACAGAACATGAAGGTAGAGATGCGAAGGTTGTCTTACTCAACCCATCAACTTTTGATCATCGCAAGACAGACTTTCTATTAAAAGGAACACACGAAAAAATATCATGTGATTCTTGCCATGAGCCTGACAAAAAATATTCTGAAGCACCGTCTGACTGTTATAGCTGTCATGAAAAAACCGATGTACATGACGGCAAACAGGGCAAAAAATGTGGCGACTGTCATACTGAAAAAAACTGGAAAGAAACAGAATTTGATCATGATAAAACCGACTTTCCTTTAAAAGATGCCCATAAAAAAGCCAGTTGCGCAGCTTGCCATATAAACCAGATATACAAAGACACACCAAAAACCTGTTTTGACTGTCACCAGATTAACGATGCTCACCGTGGTGACTTTGGCAAAAAATGTGACGGCTGCCATAACTCAAAAAAGTGGCATGAAATCCATTTCGATCACAATAAAAAAACCGACTTTGCGTTATACGGCAAACACAAAAAAGCCGCCTGTAACAGCTGCCACGAACCAGGCGATGTGAAGTCTGATGAAGCAAAGAAAAAGCTGCCGAAACAATGTTATGGCTGTCACAAAAATGACGACAGCCATAAAGGTCAATTCGGTAAAAAATGCGAAACCTGCCATGCATCAGAATCATGGCAGAAACAGAAATTTGATCACGATAAAAAAACCGACTTTGCCTTACGCGGCAAACACAAAAAAACCGCCTGCAGCCAATGCCATAAGGATGATCTTTATCAGGACAAAAAAATAAACTCGAAAAAAACAGGTGCGAAAAAAATAATCTCAAAATGCATAGACTGCCACAAAAAAGACGATGTTCACAAAGGCGAACAGGGAAAGAAATGCGATAACTGTCATAATGAGGAAGGCTGGCGCAGTAATGTGTTGTTCGATCACGACCTGACCAACTTTCCACTTATCGGTATGCACGCGGTCACACAGTGTGAAGAATGTCATCTCAGTGCAGAATACGGTGCAACCAAATCAGAATGTAATGTTTGCCATGCAGATGATGATGTACACAAAACCAGATTAGGAACTGACTGTGAAACCTGTCATACACCCAACTTATGGCTTATATGGTTTTTCGATCATGACAAAGCAACAGATTTCGCCATCGACGGCGCTCATAAAGAACTGGGCTGTTATGACTGTCACCAGACACAATCAAAAGATAAAGTGAAAGCATCAAAAGACTGTATATCCTGCCACCGCAGCCGTGATGTTCACAATCGCCAGTTTGGCCGACGTTGCGGTGACTGCCACAGCACGGAAAGCTTTAAAGACATCAACATCAAACGATAACGGTGAACGCCATGGTACACACAAAGAATCCGGGGGCTACGTCGTTAATAACGTTACTTCACCTGCTTTTGATACTGATTTTTCTGGCTCCATTTACCCCTGCTCAGGCAGAAGAAGAAGCAGCAGGGTTTGATCACTTTTCAACCGGTTTCCCACTAATCGGCAGGCATGAATTTATCGATTGCTCCGAATGCCATATAGCCGGACAATTCAAAGGTACACCCATGGAATGTGGTTTCTGTCACAACGAAATCCGCGCACCTGGAAAAAATCCTCAGCATGTTCCCAGTAGTATTTTCTGCGATGATTGCCATACTGAGCGCACCTGGCTAGGTGCAAAATTTGACCATATCGGCATTCAGGACAACTGCCAAACCTGCCACAACAATAGCATTGCTATTGGTAAATCAGCATCACATATACTTAGTACCCAAATATGCGAAGACTGCCATAACACAATCACTTTTGACCTTGTCGCCAGGGTTGATCATGTTTCCGTTATCGGCGTATGCAGTAGCTGCCACAACGGCTCCATTGCAACAGGAAAACACCCGACCCATATACAAACAACATTCGAATGCGACCAATGCCATACCACAATCACATGGTTTGGTGCTCGATTTGACCATTCAACAGCAATCGGAACCTGCTCTAGCTGCCATAACGGAACCATAGCCACCGGCAAAGATGCAGACCATCTTATTACCACTGAAGATTGTGGTACTTGTCATACGACAACAGGCTGGTTACCAGCAATTGAGCCTTAAACAGATACTATTGATTACCTATAAGATAATGTTTACCACGAAAACAGCCATGCTACACCAACGGCTTCTTACGCCCTTTTTTTGCACTATATTGTTCATGTATTTATTGCTGGCAGCTGCAAATTCCGCAGCAGCAGATGCCAGCAGCTACTCAATCGCACTGGCATCAGCACCAGGAAAAAACCTGAAATGGGAACTGCGAGAAAAACACCTGTTCAAAGACCTCACCGTTTACGTTGAGCAAACAATAATAAAAGGTTCACCATGGGAAAGATTAAACGTGGGCTTTTTTAAGCAACGTGAGCAGGCGGTTTCACTGAGAAATAAAATACAAAAAATTTATCCCGGTGCATGGGTTCAAAAGGCATCAGCAAAAAACATAACATTTACCATCCAGAGCCCAACAAGTCTGGCCAAACCCGTTGCCGCTGCACCTATAACAACGTTAAAACCGAAACAGGCAAAGGCTTCGAAATCGGAACAGACTTTATTAAGCAACAGCACCTCACTGACTGAAAAGCAACTTGATAGTTTGATGCAAAGAGCTAAAACAGATTTTAAAAACAAAAAATATAGTAGCAGTATTCGTTATCTAAACGCATTAATAGCCGCTGGCGAACACCAGTATTCTCGCGAAGCGCTTGAGCTTTTGGGGCTGGCCAGACAACGCAAGGGGCAGAAAGCGCATGCTGTTGACACTTATGAAAAATACCTGACGTTTTATCCGGATGCTGATGGTTCAGACAGAGTCAGACAGCGTCTTGCCGGACTACTGACAGCAACCAGCGCCGCCAAAGAAAACATCCGTATGATCACAGAAGAAAAAAGTGATGTAACAACCTATGGCAGCCTTGCACAATATTATCAAAACAATAGAACCTCTGTTGAGGGTGTCGAAGCCATAACAACGCTGTCACAATTAATCACATTTGTAGACCTGACAACCCTGCACAGAACAACATCTTTCGATCATCGGTATCAATTTACTTCCGACCATGTTTATGACTTTATCGACATCAGTAACCGTAGTGAAAATAGTGAGTTCCGCTTTATAGAAGCCTACTACGAATTAAGTTACCGAAAAACCGGCAGCTCTGGTCGATTTGGGCGACAAACACTTCGTACAGGCGGCATTCTGAAAAGGTTTGACGGTTTATCCGTCAGTTATCAGTTCACTCCGGATATGCGACTGAACGTTCTTGGCGGATTGCCCGTTGATATCGATAATAAAACATCGATCAATGAGCACAAAACATTTTATGGCTTCACCTTTGAAACCGGAACATTTCTCGAGCATTGGAGTATGAACCTGTTTTATTTTAATCAGCAATCTGATGGCTTACAAGACCTTAATACCCTGGGTGCCGATGTACGTTTTCGTGATAAGAAAAAATCATTGTTCGGCATGCTTGACTACGATTTGTTTTACAATGAAATCACTGTAATACAGTTAAATGCCGACATGCGGCTTGATCACGAGCGCACAATCTACATAAACGCCTACATGCGCAAGTCGCCACTGCTAGCCACCAGCAATGCTCTGATTGGCAGACAGGAACAAAGCCTGGAAGAATTAAAAATAGTGTTGAATAATGAACAAATAGTCCAACTTGCACGGGACAGAACAGCCAACAGCGAACTGGTCACCATTGGTGGATCACAACAGTTGAGCAAAAAATACCAGGTTACCGCAGATATTACCTTTGCCCATATAGGTGATACCGTGGCTTCAGGTGGCGTAGCGGCAACACCTGACACAGGCACGGATTATTTTCTTAGTACACAACTGATCGCCAACAGCCTGTTGATGAAAAACGACACCAACATATTCGGCTTACGTTACTACGATACCGAAACATCAAGCACCACTTCATTCATCATAAACTCAAGGTTTCCTGTTTCTCGACACTGGCGTTTAAATCCTCGTCTGCAATATGATATTTATAAATTAAACAATGGACGTTCCCAGCAAAAACTGCGCGCCTTACTCAGAACAGACTACCGTTATTCAAATAAAATGCACTTCGATTTTGATATTGGTTACGATGAAACCTTTGAAACAAACAGCGGGCAAGATCTGGGTAATAACAGTTTATATTTCCTCCTTGGCTATCGCTGGGACTTTTAGACTAGTTATGTATGACCGTATCCACCACTTAGCGGAACTTATAACTTCCACTAATAACCGCTAGCCGATATGCCACAAACTTATATTACCGATGGTAACTATAAGTTTGCCAAAACAGACAATCTATTGTCCCGTATACACACCTGTATTTATTACTCCTGTTACCCCAAAAGTTTTTTATATAGATAAACCCTTATGTTCTAACAGCCTGTTTACTGAATTTATTAAGTCTCGGAAATGATTAAAAAAAGTCAACTTATCCACAGCTTTTCCAAACACTCTCCACCGCGATACACACAATATATAGTGCTTGACTAAACGCCTAACCACAGCCTATAGTATCCAGCATAAATAAAGCGTCAGCAAAATAACAGGCAAATATTCACAGGAAGGGCAATGCAGGCAAATACTCCAGATCAAGAAACAACACCCGTTCAACCGACCACACTGGATGCAACACCAGACAACCCGGACAGTACCGCAGCCAATACTGCAACACCAGCCTCCGGCTCGTTCCCAGGACAATTTCGTGTCATACGACGCAACGGTAAAGTCACCACATTTGATGGTGAAAAAATTTCCATTGCCATGACCAAGGCATTTCTTGCTGTTGAAGGTGGCAATGCAGCAGCAAGTAACCGTATTCATGAAATCGTTAATAACTTGACTAAACAGGTATGCCACGGACTAACCCGCCGTATTCCCGATGGCGGCACCTTCCATATTGAAGATATTCAGGATCAGGTTGAACTCGCTCTTATGCGCGGTGGCCATCAGAAGATTTCACGCGCTTACGTGATCTATCGTAATGAACACGCCAAAGCTCGTGCTCTGGAACTTGAACAACAAGACGAAACAGAAAGCCCATCCAGCAGCATCAAGGTAACACTGGCAGACGGCAGCACGGTACCACTTGATAGCAAGCGCTTACACGCCATTGTAACGGATGCCTGTGAAGGTCTTGAAGGTGTTGAGCCACAGGAAATTTTAGACAACACCGAACGCAACCTGTTTGATGGTGTTGCGCATAAAGATGTGGCACGCATGTTAGTCATGAGCGCACGTACCTTAATCGAAAAACAGCCGGATTACGGTTACGTTGCATCACGTTTATTGCTCGACGATTTACGCACTGAAGCACTTAGTTTTGTTTACCATAAAACCTGCAATGCCACGCAGAAAGAAATAAAAGCGCAGTATGCCGGTTATTTCAAAACTTACATTAAACGTGCTATTGATCTGGAACTGCTCGACCCGCGCCTGGCCGAATACGACCTAAGCTTGCTCGGCAAAGAGCTGGACGCTTCACGCGATTTGCAGTTCACCTATTTAGGTTTGCAAACACTGTATGATCGCTACTTCATTCATTCTGATGACACCCGTTTTGAATTGCCACAGGCCTTTTTCATGCGCGTTGCCATGGGTCTGGCAATAAATGAAATCAACCGTGAACAAAGTGCTATTGAATTCTACCGCCTGTTATCTTCATTTGATTTCATGAGTTCAACCCCGACTTTATTTAACTCTGGCACCTTGCGTCCGCAGCTATCAAGCTGTTACCTGAGTACCATCCCTGATAATCTGGACGGTATTTTCAGTGCCATTAAAGACGATGCCATGCTCTCCAAATATGCCGGCGGTCTTGGCAATGACTGGACACGGGTACGTGGTATGGGCGCACACATTAAAGGCACCAATGGCAAATCTCAGGGTGTTGTGCCTTTTCTGAAAGTCGCTAATGATACTGCGGTAGCCGTTAACCAGGGCGGAAAACGCAAAGGCGCAATGTGCGCTTATCTGGAAACCTGGCACATTGATATTGAAGAATTTTTAGACCTGCGTAAAAACACCGGCGATGAGCGTCGCCGCACCCACGACATGAACACCGCCAACTGGATTCCTGACCTGTTCATGAAACGCCTTGCCGAAGATAAAGAATGGACCTTATTCAGCCCCAATGAAACACCTGATCTGCATGAACTGGTTGGCAAAAAATTTGAAAAAGCCTATGTTGCATATGAGGAAAAAGCGGCAAAAGGTAAAATGCAGATACATAAAACGGTTAAAGCGGCAACCCTGTGGCGCAAGATGATCAGCATATTGTTTGAAACCGGTCACCCCTGGATTACCTTTAAAGACCCTTGCAACCTGCGTTACAGCAATCAGCATATTGGTGTGGTACACAGCTCTAACCTGTGCACCGAAATCATGTTGCACACCAATGACCAGGAAATCGCGGTTTGTAATCTGGGCTCAATCAATCTGCCTGCGCACATTAATGACAATGGTCTGGACACTGAGAAACTGGAACGCACCATCAACACTGCCATGCGCATGTTAGATAACGTCATCGACTACAACTTTTATAGCGTTCCCCAGGCACGTGAGTCCAATTTACGCCATCGGCCTGTTGGCATGGGCATTATGGGTTTTCAGGATGCACTCTATAAACAACGCACACCTTATGCCTCAGAAGAAGCCGTTGAGTTTGCCGACCGCACCATGGAAGCAATCAGTTATTTTGCCATTAAAGCGTCAACCAATCTGGCTGAAGAACGTGGTCGCTATTCCACTTTTGAAGGCTCACTGTGGAGCAAAGGCGTGTTACCGATTGATTCTATCGACTACCTTGCCGAAAGCCGCGGCAACTATCTGGAGGTTGATCGTAGCCACACCTTTGACTGGGACTCATTGCGTGACCGCGTACAGAAAGTCGGTATGCGCAACTCCAACACCATGGCGATTGCACCCACTGCAACCATCTCTAACATCTGCGGCGTTAGTCAGTCCATCGAACCGATATATCAGAATCTGTTCGTTAAATCCAACCTGTCGGGTGAATTCACCGTGATTAACCCGTACATGGTTAAAGACCTGAAAGCCGAAGGCCTGTGGGATGAGGTCATGATCAATGACCTGAAATACTACGATGGCAGCCTGCAGCAAATTGACCGCGTATCCGATCAAATTAAAGAGCTTTATGCCAGTGCATTTGAAATAGATTCACGCTGGTTAATCGAAGCCGCCTCACGTCGCCAGAAATGGCTGGATCAGGGACAGTCGCTCAACCTGTATATGGCTATACCATCAGGCAAGGCGCTGGATAACCTGTACAAACTGGCCTGGATCAGAGGGCTGAAAACCACCTATTATTTACGCTCCATGGCCGCAACGGCAGTAGAAAAAACCAATGGTGACGACCGTGAAGCAGCACCGGCAACAGACGCACCATCGCGAGCAATGCCTAAGGCATGCTCAATACTTGATCCTGACTGCGATGCATGTCAGTAAAAGCAATGGATAATTGATAGTCGATAATTGATAATTAATAACAACAAAGAACGAGTATAAATCATGTTACATTGGGATGATCCGCTGGCAGCACCGGCCAGAACAGAAGCAGCAGCAACCCCTGCACCCTTAAACAACGATCTAAATAAGGCCGTGGATGACGGCTTGGATAGCGAGCAGAATAATAGTCAAAACAGCAGCATAAGCAACGAGGCTGTAACACAGCAGACAAGCCCCCCTGTCAAAGCAAAGTTTATCGAGCAACAACATATTGATCAACAACAGCCTGCTTTCAATCCGGTTGCCGCCAAACCCATCAACCCGGAAGACAAACGCGTGGTCAACGGTATGGCTGACATCAACCAGCTAGCCCCGTTTAAATACCCCTGGGCATGGGAGTATTTCCTTAACGCCAACAAAAATCACTGGACACCACTGGACATCAACATGACCCAGGATATCCATGACTATAACCACAAGTTAACCCTGGAAGAAAAACACGTCTACGATAATGTACTGTCCTACCTGACCACCTCCGACATCCTCGCCATGCGCAACATCGGTATTGCGGTGATGGAAAAAATGACCGCACCGGAATTACAGATTTACCAGGCACGTCAGGTTTACGAAGAAGCCATGCACACCTGGACTTACCAGCATTGCATCGAAACCCTGGGACTGGATCAGGGTGAAATCTACAATCGTTATCGCGTGGTGCCAGAAATCCACCATAAGATCAACATGTGTAACCGAAAACTCGAATCTGTATTACGTGCCGACATTGACCTGACAAACCGTGATGAACTGGAAAACTTCGTCATGGCCTACACCTTTTTTGCCGGCGTTTTTGAAGGCACCTGGTTCTACAATGGCTTCACCCCTATTTTTGCTTTGCAACGACGCGGCCTGATGAAAGGCACCGCAGAGCAATTTCAGTACATCATGCGAGATGAAGTGTTACACGCTTCCTTCGGTATTCGCGTTTGCAACCAGATCGTGCTGGAAGAAAACCTTAAACTCGACCCCAGGGCCATCCAAAATATGTGGGAAGAAGCCGAAGCCGCAGAAATAGCCTATGCCAAATACCTGTTGCCTGACCCCATTCTGGGCTACAATGCCGAAGACCATGTTGGCCAGTTCCGGTTTGTCGCCAATCGTCGCGCCAAAAAACTGAATCACATAGAACCCTTCCCGGGAGCTGAAAACACCCTGCCATGGTTGGACGAACAAGCCAACCTGAAGAAGGAGAAAAACTTTTTTGAAACGCGAGTGACGGAATATCAAACTGGTGGCGCTTTAAACTGGGATTAAAACCTAAGCAGTGACACATAAAAACACCATTAACCTGCCTGCAGCAGGCAGGCGAACCTAATGTGGAGTAAAATGCGCCTATGATGGTTTAGGATATAACAATAAGCCTTGGAGGCTGGAGTGAAAGTTTAAAAGCGATGAGCAATCATCGCTTTTTTATTGTGTACGTAAATAATTTACTAAATATTTTTTTATAAATCTCACTACAATAAAAACTCTTCTACTTGTTTGAGCCTAATGCTAAAGCAGGTCATGATGTAACACTGAGTGACGGAACAAAAATTGAAGTAAAAGGCCAGAGTGTTTGAACCACAAAACGAACCTCCAGGAAGTTTGCATAACAGAGGTAAAATACGACTAAGCAGACAATTAGGATTGGTTAAATTTAAATCCTTCCGCCACCTTTTTAAAATAGTTCTGTCCCCTTTAGCTTTTAGCTAATCAGCAAGTAATCCAACATTATTGATAAATATAAATCGCCTGTTTGTAAGGTAAATAGTGAGCACTATAAGTGCTCCAAATGAGTAAAAACCAATGAATACCGAACTAGCACAGTTAGTTGAAGCTTTCTTTAAAGTCATAGAATCGAAAGATATCGAAGCCTCACTGGCTTATTTTTCAGAAGATGCAAGTTTTATTGATCCTCATTACCCCAGAGTACACATGAAGGGTAAAAAAGAAATTGAAGAAGGATTAACATGGGGATTTAAAGGTTTAAAAAAACTGGGTTTTACCATTGAAAAAACTTTCTATTCAGAAGACGGTAAGAGTCTTGCAGTCGAAGTGGCAACCGCTCATGAGTTACCAAATGGAAAAGCACTGAATTTCCCCCAGGCTTTTATTATAGAAATCGAAGCAGGAAAAATTACACGATTGCAGGCCTACGAACCATATGGTCCGCATGGAATATTTAAAATTATTTTAGCGGTGACACGTTTTATTAATAAAATATTACGAAAAACTTGATGTGAATCCAGTACCTGCTTTTTTTATTCGTAATACATTAAGTGGCTACAATGAAAATAGGTGACTTGATATATGTAGAATCATCTGAGTTTTACAAATTTATGTCCTGGGTATGCCAGCTTGATGTAATGCATCCATAAACGCAGCCCTGGTAGGTTCATGTGCATGTGGAATCATGTGTTTGTAACATTTAACAGAAAAGTCAGACTGAAGGCTTAGCAATTCTTTTGTATATTGCTGTGCCAGTTTTTTCTTCCCGGCTAAGTATAAACAGCCTGCAGCAACTGCAAAGGTAATGAAGTAAGCATTTGGCGAGTTTGCAGCGCGTACCCCCCACTTAGCAGCTTCTTTATAATCTTTGAGATGAGTGAATAAAGTTGCAAGCGTTGAATAGATAATAAAGTTTATAGGGTCGTAAGGGCTTAATCGTTGTGCTGTAGACAACAGTTTCTGGACAGATTCAGTATTGCAGGTATGAGCCAATGTTACGCCTTTGTAGATATAACACAGTGAGTAATTGGAATTTAGCTCTAATGCTCTATCGTAATTTTCAACAGCTAAATTGTGCTTTTTGTAAAAGTATAATGCTCTCCCCATTGAGGCATAACCCATAGATTCTCGCTGACAATAGTCAATACCCTGTTCGGCAAAATCAATAGCCCTGGACAGATAAGTATTATTTTTTGAGTTAGAAATATTTAATAAATTTCGATTGACGTAGATATGTGAAAGACCCGCATAGGCTCGCGAAAAAGCAGGGTCTAGCTTCAACGCTTCATTGAAGTACGTTTCGGCTGTATCAGAGTGCTCTGGTTTTGTTCTGTTAATGTACCAAACCCCTCGGTGATAGTTTTCCCATGCACTAAGGTTTTCAGAAGGCGCGATAAAAGAACGTTCAATTTCTGTTTTCTCAATAGTCGAATCGATAGTTGAAACAATACTACCTGTTATTTCATTCTGAACTAAAAATAAATCATCTTTCGCTCTGTCATAATGTTCAGACCATACTTCAGTATTATTCACTGCATCGACAATAGAAAGGGTGATACGAATTCTATTGTTGATTAGCTGCGCATTGCCATAGATTAAATATCTTACGTTAAGAAGCTTTCCGATTTGAGTCGGTGTTAATTGTTGTCCAGATATATATGAAGCAGAAGCGCGAGCAATGACTTCTAGATGAGGTAGCCGAGCAAGCCCCGCATTTATTTCCGTGGTAAGTGCGAAAGTAAATAATTGACTTTGTGGCGTAGAGCCCTGGTCAATAAAATCCAAAACAGCAACGGATGGTTTTTCGGGTAAGTTGTGAGAACGTTCAATAGCTGGGTAATCAATTAAGAATGTTTTATGTTTGCTCTGCGACGGGGATAATGGTTGCTGTCTATCTGTGTTAAAAGAGAGAGGCTCGTTATTGTCTTGAGTGAACTCAGCTATAAACCGATAACCATGGCACGGCACAGTCTTGATGTATTTTTGTTCTTTACCATTATCGCCTATCGCTCTTCGGGCAATAGAAATGGCAGCAAAAACTGCCGCATTGGTGATGATTGATGCCCCCCATACAGATTCGATCAGCTCATCATGCGTAATCAAGCGGTCAGGATTTTCAAAAAAATAGACGAGTAATTTGAAAATCAGGGGTTCAGTTTTAATCTGGCGCTGATTGCAAAGAAGTTCTTGCGTATCTGGGCGGATTAAGTATTCAGCAAGCCTATATTGCATACTCATCCCACTGAACGCAGTCAGTTGTTCTGTTAATCATGTCATTACACCTAAAAACGAAACAACCTCAGTAGATTAGAGCTTCCTGATGGAAATAACAAGCAATTCATAAGGTTTTCCAAAGGGTTTTGGTGAGAAATTATAGTATCGTAATCTATGGTTTTGTTTTGAATAATTAGTTTAGTGTGAAGACATACAAATTAAATAAACCGTTTACTGTAAGAGTTGATATCAACAACACTGTGCCTGAAAGTAACGAAAACGATAATCAAAAAACGGTATATTTTCGTTAAAGAGTAAAACGTAATACAGATAAAACAAGGCCAAAGAATAGTTATCTTTGACCTTGTTTTATCGGTTATATGTATGCGCGTATATGCGCAAAGTAAATTGAACCATAAAGCAGCGTGCTACGACAAATAACCAAAGGCATCTTTGATTTACTTAACAGTCCAAAAAAAAGGATAGAAGAAAACTATGATAAACAATACCAATAGAGCAAACAAAGTGTTTAACCAAAAAGTATTTAAACTAACAGGGTTACTATTTTCAGGGTTAATTCTGGCATCTTGTGGCGGCGGAAGTAGCTCCAACAATTCTGATTCTGGTACTGGTACTGGTACTGGTACTGGTACTGGTACTGGTACTGGTACTGGTATTAAGCTTGATGGTTTAATTTATATGACAGGCAATAAAATCCAAGGAGGAGGGTTTCGTAATATTACTTTAACCCATACAGATAAAGACAATATTATCCAAGTCACAAAACTAGCCGAAAAAGAAGTTGCCCGTCAACCAAGTACATCTACCCCTCCTCCACTTTTTTCAATATCACCTAATCGCAGTCACCTTGCCTTTATAAGCAATCAAGATGGTACTGACGAGCTTTATACTTTTAACCTAGCTGATGGAGTTGCTCCCGTAAAAGTTTCATCCTCTTTAACACCAACAGGGAATGTTTCTTTTGATTTTAAATGGTCACCTGACAGCAGCCGAATAGCCTATCGAGCCAGAAATGGTGAAAACGTTATTAAACTATACAGTGCATTACCGAATGGAACGGGTATCACCAAAATATCATCCCTAGCCCAGACTGAACTTGTTACGGTGTTTAAATGGTCTCCTAACAGCAATCAAATTGCCTATACAACTTTGGATTTTACTGCTAACTCTTCTGCGTTCTACAGTGTATCTGCTGATGGTTTAAACAATACAAAGGTATCTAAAGAACAACTCATACCCGAAAAGGTAGTGCAGTTTCAATGGTCACCTGATAGCGAAAAAATAGCCTACCAAACTCTACGGAATACCAATAATGGCTCTGGGCTTACCTTTAAAGGGATTGTTACTGTAAATCCTAATGGTACAAGTAATACCCTAGTTTCAGAGCTTAACGTAATTGGAAACGCATTTAGTCTTGCATGGTCACCTGATAGTGAGCAAATTGCCTATTTAGGATGGCCAGATTTTTCTAGCCCTACGACACTTTACAGCGTTTTTGCTAATGGGACAGACAGACATGCAATATCTGGGACATTGCCTATTGGTCGCGATGTTAAAAAGTTCATATGGTCGCCAAACAGCAATCAAATAGCCTATTTAGCCGATCAAGATATTAATAACATTATTGAGCTTTACACTGTATTTTCTAATGGTAACGATAATCGAAAAATATCTAGGCCACTCCTCATCTCTGGAGAAGTAGATGAAGAGTTCTCATGGTCTCCAAACGGTAATCGAATTGCCTATCATACAGACTTGGATAACGATGGTACGAATGAGCTTTATAGCGTTCTTCCCGATAGCACCAGTAACTTAATAATAACAAGCTCACTCATTACACAGCAACGCTTAGCCAGCTACCATTGGTCTCCAGACGGCCTTCGCATTGCTTATATATCGAGACAAGATAGTGCTAGTCCATCCCAGCTTTACACTACATTGTCCGATGCATCGAACAATATTAAGGTTTCCGATGTTCAGATTTCTAATGGCTTTGTTAGACTCTATAAATGGTCACTTGACAGTAGCCGAATTGCTTATTCAGGTTACACAGATGTTTTTGGCGTTAACGATCTTTACAGTGTACTTGCCGATGGCTCGAGCAATACCAAAGTATTTGAACAACCTAGAGGAACAGGTTTTTTTGACTACTATTGGTAACCAAAAAATCCTATTTTATATCAAAAAGGCACCTGAAATGAACCATTTAATAACAACCTTTACACCAAAACTAGCCATTAGCATTGCTCTAGCAACGTGAAAGCAAGCCGGTAGTAATAGTAAGAACATAGCAGCAAGACGTTTTAAATAAACCAATAACATTTAAAAAGGATAATAAAATGAATAATAGATACTCAAAAACAAACCGATTTATCGCACTCAGTGCCGTAACGCTTAGTTTAATAGCTTGCGGTGGCGGCGGAGGTAGCAGTGGTTCTAACCCAACCACCGTTAGCAGTACTTCGCCAGCCAATAATGCCATCGATGTGGCGCGCAACAGCACAATCATCGCCACCTTTAACCAAGACATCTTAAACACCTCGGTGAATGCGACCAGCTTTACACTGGCAAAATCCAGCGGAGAAAATACCGCAGGCAGTGTCAGCTTTGATGGCTTAAATAATGTAGCAAGCTTCACCGCAAACGACCGCTTAGCTTTACTTAGCTCCTACACCGTAACTTTAAGCACCGCCATTACTGACTTAAGCGGCAATGCACTGGCGAGTAACCACAACTGGTCATTTACCACTGCTGATGGTACTTGGCAAGGTGCTAATAAAATTGAGATTGAAGACGGCCGTGCAATAGCACCACAAATTGCTTTTGATAATAATGACAATGCCTTTGCAGTGTGGCAACAAAGAGATAACAGTGACATCTTCAGCATTAGAGTAAGCCGTTTTGATGGCACCAGCTGGGGCAATGTTGAGCAAATTGAGGCCGGAGCGGGCAATTCATACAGCCCACAAATCGCCATTGATACTAACGGCAATGCTCTGGTAGTGTGGCAACAACGCGATGCTAACAACCGAGGTGACATCTTGGCGAGTCGCTTTAATGGCGCTAAATGGAGTAGTGCTGTAGCTATTGAAACGGGTGAATTTGATGCTCAATTCCCACAGATTGTCATTGATAATAATGGCAATGCACTGGCAGTGTGGTTACAACACGATGGTACTCGTTTTAATATCTTGGCAAATCGTTTTGACGGTAACAGTTGGGGCACTAATGCTGAGTTAATCGATAGAAAAGATACTTCTGCACAAGCACCACAAATTGCCATTGATAACAACGGCAATGCCTTCGCAATCTGGCAGCAATCTGGCATACAGGTGAGCCGTTTTGATGGCACTACTTGGGGCGGTGCGGTCTCCTTGGGTGAAACCACCTTAAGCGATTTTCCTCAAATAGCTTTTGATAATAGCGGTAATGCCTTGGCAGCATGGGTTTCCTTTGGTAGTACTTCAAAGTTTAGAGTCTTTGTGAGCCATTTTGATGGCACCAACTGGGGAGAGCCTGAGCTCTTTGAAACTGACGATACGGAACAACACGCACGCTCACCACAAATCACCTTTGATAATAACGGCAATGTGTTTGTAGTGTGGTATCAAGAAAATAGCAATAGCCTCTTCAATATATGGGCAAACCGTTACGATGGAACCAGTTGGGCTGGTGCTGAGCTAATTGAGAGCAACGATATTGGTTCTGCCAGCCTTCCTCAAATTGCCGTTGATAATAACGGCAATGCCTTGGTGGTGTGGGGTCAATGGGATGGTAACCGCAATAATGTATGGGCAAATCGTTTTAATGGTACTAGTTGGGGAGACCCTGACCTAATTGAGATTGAAAATATAAGCTTTACAGCAGGCCAACAAATCGCAATTGATACTAACGGTAATGCGTTTGCAGTGTGGCAGCAAGAAGGTAGTAACAACATATTTAACATTTGGACAAATCGTTTTGAATAATCTTGGCTAAGCCAGTTCGCTTGTTTAAGCGACAGTAAACAGAAAAGGACTCTTTTGCAGACCAGAAAAAGTGAGCAGGGAGAAGTCATGCATATAAGGTTATCCCTCTAACCTTATTGCTTCCTTAATTGAACCCAATCTGTGTCAGTAACGACACAGTCAATAGCTACATTATTAAAGCTGACAAAAGCTGTAATTTATACGCATTATGTAATGCACACAAAAAACGTTATAAACAAATTCAAAAGGTAAAGCCATGTTAATAAAATCATTAGAAAAAACAAAATTACTACCATCTATTAAACCACTAGCTTTTGCTATTTGCACCCTATTAAGTGCAGGTATTGCCACACAGGCTTATGCCGCAGTAGGCGACAAAGTGGGTGGCGAATTTCGGGTAAATACGATTACCGCCGAAGAAAAGCAGGAGCCTGCCATTGCAAGCAATGGCTTAGGGGCTTCTGTTATTACCTGGGCGAGCAGAAATCAGGCTACAGCTAATGGCGGGTATGATATTTATGCGCAACGCTATGCGGCGGATGGTGCAAAACAGGGCGCTGAATTTTTGGTCAATATTGTCGGCAGTGGAGATAAAAACACCCCTGATGTTGCCATTGATATAGCAGGAAATTTTGTTATTGTTTGGCGAAGTAGTCAGCAAGATAATGATGGCTTTGGTGTTTATGGCCAGCGTTACAATGCCAGTGGCACTAAAGTTGGTGATGAATTTTTAGTTAATACTAATACTATTGATGACCAGGAAAATCCACAAGTTGCGATGGATGCGAATGGTAATTTTGTGGTGGTTTGGCAAAGTTTTGATGCTGGTAACAATTACGATATTTTTGCCCAACGTTACAGTGCTGATGGCAACACTATTGCTGGTGAGTTTTCAGTTAATACCATAACTATAACTACTGAAATTGAATCAAACCCCAGTATTGCAATGAATGCGAATGGTGGTTTTGTGGTGACATGGCAAAAGGGTAGTGATTTAATTGCCGATGTTTACGGTCAACGCTATCAAGCCGACGGCAACGCCATAGATGGAGAGTTCATAGTGAACACGACCACTAATAATGCCCAACTAAATCCGAGTGTTGCGATGAGTGCCAGTGGTGGTTTTGCCATAACCTGGGATAGCTTTGGTCAAGAACCTGTTACATCGGCTGGCGCGACTCAAACTGGGGTTTATGCCCAACGATATGATGCTAACGGAAATAAAGCAGGGACAGATTTTTTAATCAATACGGTAACAACGGCTGATCAATCAAACCCCAGTATTGCAATGAAGGCTGACGGTGCTTTTGTCGTGACTTGGCAGAGTGAAGAACAAACAACAGCGGTAGACGGTATTTATGATATTTATGCCCAACGTTTTAGCAATGAGGGTAATACCATAGGCAGTGAATTTTTGGTTAACACCGAAATAGAAGAAAACCAAACCGGTCCTGTTGTCGCAATGGATGACAATGCTGGGTTTATTATCGCCTGGCAGAGCAACAATCAGATTCCCGGTGGAGTTATCGATATTTATGCACAACGCTATGAAGGAAAAGCCACGAACACATCACCCACAACAACAAATGAAGGTAATGGTGGCGGAGGCGCACTAAGCTGGTTAATGGGTATCTTGTTAGTACCGTTCATATTTAGAAGAAAACGAAAAGCCTAATACTCACACGGTTTAGCTCATAAGCAACCTCACTCTACCAATCTAATGTATCAAAGGTAGAGTGAGGTTTTTTATTTTCTTTCTCAAAGCAATATTGAAACCACCGAAAAAAAGTATAAAAAAATATCGATGATATTGAACCTGATCGCGACTGACTTCGACTCACCACTGAATGAACAATACTATGTGTAAATTTAATTAAAATCACCTGGAGAAATGCAATGAAATTCCACTCAAAACTCGCTTTACTAACCTGTGTTCTTGCCATATCAGCACCATTATTGGCAGATAACACAAAAATAGCTGTTCCACTGAAAGCATTTGGCACATCAGTTGTCCATAAAACCCCGGTTAGAAGTAATGTGCTTCTACCGTCTGTAGCAACACAATACATTGGCGCAAATTTAACCACCGACATTCGATGGAAAAATGAGTTTTGCATGCCAACATGCGCAAAAATAGCACGCGACTTAAAGATAGCAGATGCAACATGTGCGATTAGTGTTCGCATTAGAAATACGGGAGATACCGCAGTAACAGGCTCATTCAGAATCAGACTGGATTGGACTGATTATGATGGTACAACAGATTCTAGAGTAAAGATTGTAAATGGTTTAGGCGTCAATCAAACTAAATACGTGAAAATTACAGCTGTGGATATTGGCTATTACCGAACTGGTCGTCCATTCACAATTACAGTTGATGATCACAATACAATTCGAGAAACGAATGAAAGTGATAATGTAGCGACACTCATTACTCGTTAGATAAACCAGGACTAAGCAGTACTAAGAACTCACGCATGAGTCTTAGTGCTGCTTTTTTGTTGCGAAGGGTAATAATATCGCACGCCATAAAAACCCATAAGAGTCATAATCTGACTCTTATGTGCGAGATGTTGAAGTAAACCGTCTTGTCACTGATAAAAATGGTAATGGCATAGCAATATGGGAACAGTCTGATGGAATCCGTACAAATTTATGGACGAATCGTTTTACAGTAGATGACGGCTGGAGAACGGCAAAACTAGTCGAAATAGAAAATGGTGGTAGTGTTAGTGAGTCCCAAATAGTGGTGGATGATGATGGTGCTGCTATGGCTATTTGGAAGCAATACAATGGAGCAGGATATGATCTTAAATTCAACCGCTTTAAGTAGAGTTTGCCTGTATTTTTAAAGATTGTTTAGGTATATGGAAAGGATAATAAAGGTGAGGAATAATTTCCTCGCCTTTTTTATGACCTTGCTTAACGCAGTACATGGAATTAGGCATAAATTGCATATTTTTCAAATTCAGGAATAAAATAGTAGATGATAATGAACCTAAATTACCATTCTATCGATGCTGCGTATTTCGACCAAGTTGATCACCTTCTGGTGCCTCAACCAGGTTCTTTCATAACGCATTAAAAACCCCTTAATTTGTTACGCTACAAACCGCTTACGTACGTCCAAAAAATACATCAACTGCTCTATAGTCGTGTGTCTTCTAGCTTCATCATCTTCATTGGATGATGAACGATTTTTAACATGTGTGACAATTTCAGACCTTGAATTCATGTTAGAACATGTCTTTTGTCGCACGACTCATTTCATATTGGACAAGGTTTACCCTTCTATATCTAGCTGTACCGTTATAGAATACAGGCAGTCATATGATTTTAGTGTAGCTTCTCAATAACCCGTGGCACAAAGGCGGGACTAAAGTCCCGCTTCCGGTTAAGGTGCTTTTGGAAGTGGGGGTTTTAGTCCCGCAGTACCTGTGAATTTAAGGTTCAGTTTGATTATTGCCACGGGTTATTGAGAAGTTACATTTTAGTTTTGGAACGTTGGGACACTAGTGATACAACTTATAACTTCCGTTCCTGACCATAAGCAGTCATTTGCTCTAAGAAGATATCCAAACGCTTTTTCAGCTTAAGTCAGAGCTAATACAATGAGGCTGATATATGACAGAACTGTTAGGCTTCGTGCCTCAGCACCAACCTACAAAAACCTGTCATTCTAGTGTAGTCAGTACCATTTCTATCTGGTTTCGGTTTATACCAATTGGTAACTTGAAAAAAGAAAACACATGATCCGACGTTATATTAAAAAGCTACTTATTATAGCCTCGCTGATAACAGTCGGCATAGTGCTGGAAGTAGCTGGTTTGCTCGATACCAAAACAATGCTTACTGTTGCCAGAGAATACTCTGAGCACTGGTGGCTGGTTCTAGTCTTGATCCTCCTGCAAGCTATTTTATTTACTTTTGCACTGGCTGGCTCATTGTTTCTCTGGGTTGTCGCACCACTTTATCCACCGCCAATGGCTACCTTTATTCTTGCGGCTGGTGGCACTCTTGGCGGCATATCCGCCTACTTTTTTTCAAGGCGTCTTGCCGATGACAGGAAAAAAGGGACGTAACTATTTTACTAGTACCAAATTACCCGCATCACATTCGGCATTGTTCAGCGAGAGCATAACCGAAAAGTTGTGTTTCTGGCGAATAAGGATTATCGGTTTTATCTAGACAATCTAAAAGAATGGAAGATAAAACCTGGAGTGCAAGTTGTATGCCTGGTGCCTGGTGACGAATCACGTTCATTTGATGGTGGAGCCAGGAGATGATGCTGCTACAGTTTCAGAATTGATGAAACGGTTAGCAGGTCGACAAGCGGCCTTTGTTAACAAGCAAGAAGGTCGCAGTGGTGCCTTGTGGGAAGGACGATTTAAGGCCAGTCCTATCCGGCGAGAAAATTATCTACTTGCCTGCTGTCGCTATGTCGAGATGAATCCAGTGCGCGCTAATATGGTTGCGGAACCAGAACAATACGGCTGGTCAAGTTATCGAGAACGAATTGGACAAGTAGCTGGAGGGTTGTTGGATATGGATGCTTGTTATCTCAGTTTGGCCGATGATGTAAATCGACGTGTTGAATGTTATCAGGCGTACTTAAAACAAGGCACTACAGAGCGTGAACTAGAATTGTTTCGTAATGCCTGAGCCAGAAATCAACTTACGGGCAATAATCGTTTTATTGATGAGATTGAAATCAGGTTGGGTCGTAGGGTTGAGTATCGAGCGAGAGGGCGGCCTCCTAAAGAAAATTATGGCAAATAGTTACGTCCCCTTTAAACCCCTTTAAACCGTTACGTCCCCTTTAAACCAAACCAGAGAAAGAGAAAAACAGCAGTAATTATGAAAACTATAATGATATTGATTTGTTTGTGGATTCTAGTCAGTAGTGGTTGCATGGTGTCAAACACTGAAGAGGACGCAGACACTAATAGCGTAATGCCAATTGTTGTGCAGGTTAGTGTTATCGATCCGGCTAAAGCCATCCCAGTGACTGAAGACTCGTTTGTGTGTTTGAAAAAGATGCATCCGGTACGTGGCTTTTTTGTGAGTAATCTCCTGGACAAATTAGACGACACTGTAGCTGCGGCGATGTCACCGGAAGGCGCGACTTATCCGCCAGGCTCTGTCGTGCAGCTGGTCCCGACAGAAGCCATGATAAAACACCATAAAGGCTGGAATACAACAACCAATGACTGGGAATTCTTTGAATTGGAGGTCTCTGAAGAAGGCACAAAAATAAAGGTTCGGGGTACCACGCAGGTAGTCAATAAATTTGGTGGCAATTGTTTCGAGTGTCATCAAAAAGCAGAGCCACAATGGGATTTTATCTGTGAAAAAGATCATGGTTGCGATTCACTGCCGATTCCGGACTTTATCATTCGCTGGACACAGCGTGGTGATCCGCGTTGTAATTAAGAGAAAAGAAGAGAAAAGAGAGAAAAGAACTATTTAAAGAATGTACGATAAACACCAACAGGAAGAATTAATAACACGGAGAGTGATATGCCAAGGAAAGCACGCATACTAGTACCAAATTACCCGCATCACATTGTTCAGCGAGGGCATAACCGAAAAGTTGTGTTTCTGGCGAATGAGGATTATCGGTTTTATCTAGACAATCTAAAAGAATGGAAGATAAAACCTGGAGTGCAAGTTGTATGCCTGGTGCCTGGTGACGAATCACGTTCATTTGATGGTGGAGCCAGGAGATGATGCTGCTACAGTTTCAGAATTGATGAAACGGTTAGCAGGTCGACAAGCGGCCTTTGTTAACAAGCAAGAAGGTCGCAGTGGTGCCTTGTGGGAAGGACGATTTAAGGCCAGTCCTATCCGGCGAGAAAATTATCTACTTGCCTGCTGTCGCTATGTCGAGATGAATCCAGTGCGCGCTAATATGGTTGCGGAACCAGAACAATACGGCTGGTCAAGTTATCGAGAACGAATTGGACAAGTAGCTGGAGGGTTGTTGGATATGGATGCTTGTTATCTCAGTTTGGCCGATGATGTAAATCGACGTGTTGAATGTTATCAGGCGTACTTAAAACAAGGCACTACAGAGCGTGAACTAGAATTGTTTCGTAATGCCTGAGCCAGAAATCAACTTACGGGCAATAATCGTTTTATTGATGAGATTGAAATCAGGTTGGGTCGTAGGGTTGAGTATCGAGCGAGAGGGCGGCCTCCTAAAGAAAATTATGGCAAATAGTTACGTCCCCTTTAAACCCTTAAACCAAAGCCAATTAGCGACTGTGGATGTCTGTGTCCTTTATAAGAAGACACTCAGAGATTCTTTCTCAATGCTTCAGAACACCACAAAGCGGACTTACGGATAATTATCCTGTCAGAGAGAAAATAACCAAGTTCGTCTGCTTCCTTCTACTTAGATGAAGCTAAAATGTAATAATCATAATGTGTAAGCGTAGTACGATTTTAACTACATCCTGCTTATTACACTTGCTTTTCAAAGCCGGTAATAAAATATGAGCTCACTACAAGCTAGCTATGTGGAATATGAACCATCTACATATTTACAAATCTATGTAGATTGCTATTGGTCATACTATACAGAATCACCCCTTGCCTTGATCTATGAAAACCCAATAATTCCAGATGGATGCGTAGATATAATTTTTGATCAAAATATCACAACACAATCGCAATGTTTTATTGTTGGCGCAATGACTAAACCAATAATTAACTTAAAAAATAATTTATTTGGCATTAGGTTTAAACCTGGGATGGTGACCTCTGTAATAAATTTGCCTATCAATGAAATGACAGATCATATTATCGATATAAGAAATATCAATAACTCTAAAATAGAGAGTCTTGCTGAAATTTTACATAATAAAAAATCATATCAACAGAAAGTGTCATTTTTAAACAGTGTGCTTTCAACAGTTATATCCTCACAGTCTTTAATAGAAGGTGAAACAGAATATGCGCTGAGTTTGATCGAAAAGACAAGTGGCAAATGTAGCGTCAAAGAAATAAGTGAAAGCGTTGGTTGGAGCCGACAACACCTTGCCAGAAAATTTTTAAAGCATACGGGGTTAACACTAAAGTTTTATTCGCAAGTAGTTAGAGTCAATAGTCTCATTCGTAGATATAACAGCAGTGCAAAACATAGTTGGGGGTATTTGGCTCAAACATGCGGTTATTATGACCAATCACACATGATAAACGAATTCAAAAATATCACAGGGATGACTCCTCAAAAATATTTAAATAATTCTCAAATGTTCCATACTTCCAATACATAATGATTTGTTTGCTGCATACTTTTTATCAATTCTCAGGTTATTAATCCAAAAATGGTGAAATTATGCGTATTTCAAGACTTACTAATCTAACACTTGGTGTAGGCAATTTAGATAAAGCAATGAAGTTTTATGAAGCCGTGCTTGATACAGCTCCAAACACATCAACTAAAGGCATTGTCTTCATTGAACTTCCAGGAACCTGGATTTCACTTTATCCACTTAAAGAGTTAGCGGAAGATATTTCACCTGATGTCTCAGCCAATCGCACTGGTTTTAGCGGAATAACACTTGCTAATAATGTAGGCAGTAAGGAAGAAGTTATTGCTGTTATTGAACGCGCTAGATCAGCCGGTGCGAAGGTTATAAAAGAGCCACAAGATACATTTTGGGGCGGTTTCAGTGGATATTTTTCTGATCTAGATGGTTACTACTGGGAAGTGTCTTGGGGCCCAATGTTTACGCTAGCGGAAAATGGTGAATTAAGATTCATAGACAATGCATAAATGGTTAATAAAAAAGCAACCAAATTTGAGATGAAAAAGAATAAACTCGAAAAGTATCTCTCAAAGTTAAACGGCTCTGAGGGTAGCTATCCTTTCGGCCCTGAAACTTTGGTATTTAAAGTTATGGGGAAAATGTTCGCTCTTGTTTCGCAGAAGGAGAAAACTCCAAGATTAACTCTTAAATGTGATCCTGCAGATGCTGAAGTTTTGGTAAGTGAATTTGATTCAATAACACCAGGTTACTATATGAATAAAAAACATTGGATAACAATTTCTCTTACAGATGAGGTGTCCGATGAAATGATAACCGACTTGGCTAGTAGGTCATATAAGCTAGTTGTCAATAAACTAACTAAAGCTGATAGAAGTAATATCGAGTAATAATAGCGTGTATATAATAAGCTATTCGATATTGGTGACAAAGAACAAATCGCTACAACTCAATTCTTAAAGGTCTGCTTATGATTGATAAGAGAAGTAAAATTAACTCAGATATAAAATTCTCACTTTTTAGGTTCGCACTTCAATCCAGTCTCATTTATTAAGGAACCTCTGAATAAGTCGTGAATCGGCATCTTGCCGGTCAAACTGTCCTGTTTCTCGGCAATTGCTCCTGCATTACCCTAATACCGTCCATCCAAGGACATATGCATTATGCAACTGCGCAATAGCCCTGCCTATATTTGATTTTATGGCAAATCAAGAATATCAATAAGAACTGCTTAATGACAGATCAGCTAATCTGAGCTTTTCCTGCTGTCCTAAATAACTTGCCTGTGCCAGAAATAATTCTGCTGTCGCCTGTGCATCTGCAAGTGCATTATGCTGGCTTCCAGCTGGCAAGCCATAACGCTCGCGGCACTGTGCCAGCCTCAGCCCCATCATTTTTCCCTGTAACTGAATACGCCGCTTTTCAATTGCCATGGTATCAACATAACTAAATAATAATGGGCAACGGAAATTTTCGATTGCGGCTTTTTGCAGAAACCGCATATCAAGTGAGGCATGATGAAATACCAGTACGGCACCTGGCATCTGCTCCATCAGCAACATCAATACCGCCGCCACACTGCTGGCTCCTGCCAGATTACTGTCAAGCAAACCATGAATTTTACTGCTCTCACCCGCGCCCCTGTCGGCATGAATCAACAGATGTTTTGCACTGGCGTTGACAATTCGTCCCTGCTCTATTTTCACCCAGCCGACACTGAGTAGCTGGTTTGTTTTTGCATTGAGGCCGCTCATCTCACAGTCCAATACCAGAAATCGTGATGCTAAAAATAATTGTGACGGTTGAATACAGGGTTGTTGATACAAAGGCTGCAACGGGGTTGCTGCCGCTTTTTCATAAAAGCGCCAGTGCTGAAATTTATAGTGCAGCTTATAAAACACCACCACCCACCTTTACTTTCATCGCGCTCTGGGCTTCTCGCACCACATGGAAGGCATCTTTTAATTGATGACGTACCAGGGCAGACAGTTCTTCAGGATCAAGATAATTATCAACCTTTACACCCGCACGATACTGTTTAGCCTGTGCTTCAAGCCGTATTCCGGCAATAAACTCGTACGCATCGATCAGACTACAGGCCATCTCTGTTGACATTTCACCTGCTTTTTCTATTGCATGCAAACGTTCGATGGTATTCAGTGGTTTTAGCCCAGCGGACAACGAGTAGTTACGCGCAACATCAACAATAGGAATGGTACCGCGTTTTTTGAGTTCGAGGGTATTGTTATGGTCACCATCACTTTCCAGCACGAAGGTCTTAAAGAAACCCAGCGGTGGTGAATGCAGCAGTGCATTTTCACACATCATGGCAAGAAAGAAGGTATGACTCCGCGCCCTTGCCAGCACATAATTGCGCAACGCTTTTGTCAGTGCGGCATTGCCGGCAATATGGCGCATGTCGAAAAAGATACTGGAGTGCATCACCGCTTTCGGTGACGGCTGTTCTATCCAGCGTGAAAAGCAGGCTTTCCAGGCTGTTAACGGCAACCGCCATTTTTCATTTTTTGCCATAATATCACCCGGGCAATACGGCATGCCACATGCATCAAGCCCATCATTAACAAAGCTGGCAAAATCTTTAAAATAAGCGACATCATCTGCACTAACACCATCGGGTAACAGCAAACCGTTATCCTGGTCAGAGCCCAGCACCTGCTCCTGACGCGCCTGCGAACCAAATGCCAGCCATGCATAATCACAGGGAGGTTTGCCGAACTTCTGCTGCGCTAAAACCAGCAAGCGCCGGGTAGTACTGTCTGCCAGTGTGGTAATAATTTTGCCCACTTCAACAGCACGCACATCACCTTCGATCAGTCTGACAACCAGAGCAGGAATACCTTCAGAAGCCAGACGTAATTGCTCAATATTAAGCCCACGATTGATGGCACGTACAAGGGATAACGGTTCGATGTTATTGGCACGCAGGATGTCACTCGGGGTAATAATGCCCACCGGATTTTCTTCATGCAACACGGGCAGATGATGAACCCCTTCTGCCATCATCTTTAACTGTGCATCATGCAAGCGACTGCTGACATCAATACACATCGGTGAGCGCGTCATCACCTGTTCAACCATCTCACTGTCGGCGACACCTTCTGCTAACACACGAGTGCGAAAATCACGGTCAGTGATAATGCCAATAAGATTTTTTTTGTCTTTTATCAATAACGAAGAAACGTGATTCTCCTTCATTAGCTGCGCTGCCTGACGAATGCTGGTCTGCGCACTGGCGCTTACCACACCGTTCGACATATGATCTTTTACCTGCTGAGTCAGATAGGCGTCTTTTGATAACTGGTCAGCATAACGATAAAGCTCACTATCAGCATCGGCAGGCTGTACGTGCGTTAAGCGTATCTTATCATCCGTATTCAATGCGGCAATGTCACTGCTGCCAGCGCTGAGCGTGACAAAGGCATTTTCCGTCAATTCATAATAGAGACAGTCTTCCAGTACAAAAACGCGCGGGTTTTTTTCTGTGTCAACGACCAGCAATTTGGGGATCAAATAATCGCCTTCGCTAAGACGATCAATCAGGTCACCCTTATCGGTTTTTACCTCCAGACTGCCAGAACGCACAACTAGCATGCCAACCTTATAGCTATTATTCCCTAACTGATTTGGCTGTAGCTCACTGCCGGACTTGCTGAAAGCGACAAAGATATTTTTGCTGGCAAATTCCAGCTGCTTTTCAGACAGATGGTTAAAGGGAGGATGCTGAGCAAGGAAAACCTGTACATCACCTGTTTCACTAACCATTGATGCCACTCTGATGATGATTGTTTTTCATATTTGATCGCGCTAATTATTGAGGAAAGTTATCGCGTGAAAATGAGGTTTGGTAATCAACAAAAACCGCTGTGGTTTCAGCATAATACATCACGTTTGCGATATTTAATGCCAGACGTAATACGCTTTTTTCAGGATCATCAAGCTGCAAAATGATATAGCGACCCTGGCCTTCAGCAGAAGCCACATGCATTTGCACTGGCTCAGATTCAAAATTTGAGGTCACATAAGAAATGATCGCTTGCTGTACCGGTAAGTCAGAATACATCGTCAGCCTGATCTTT
>CAZALW010000004.1:0-33812 GCA_964485705.1 uncultured Thiotrichaceae bacterium | reverse complement strand
AGCCATTCCATATCTGCCGCTGTCTGTCAGATTAAATGAAGACTTATACGCCCTCATTATTGGGGTTCGCAAGCTCACCGCCAACCTGTAGTACAAGGCGGGAGCGGTAAGCAAAAAACAATCTGAACCGGTTTTTATTGAATAGTCGCTTTGATTGTTTCAGTACATACCCAGCCTGATTCCTCCAGTGTTTCAACCAGGCCTTTTGCTTTTTCTTCGCAGTAGGTGTCATCGTGGTGTGCAGTCCAGAGTATTTGAGGATCCTCAAAACCTTCGGTTAGTTTTTTGTATTCCACATGACATGGCAGCGGTGCTGAGGTGGGGTATTCAATGTTGATTTCACGTACGTTGTTTTCACTGCTGCAACTCCATGCATCAGCATATGCGCTAACCGGTATAGAAAACAAGGCTATTACTAAAATTTTACCTATCTGGTTTGTTATATGCATGATATTTCCCTCTTTTGTGGTTAATGAATCACAGGTGTTAATTACCGGAATACGGTAACAGACATGTGTCTCTTATCGAATTCTATCCGACTATCATGCACTAGCTACAGTTAAATTTAAAGGGCTTAGGGTTAAACAACAAGATAAAAAGTTTTAGCTATTTGATCTACACCATTAATAATAACGGTAAGCTGATGGTTGCCAGCATAATATTTTCGGGTGGATATTTTTTTGAAGGAAAAAACTTTTGTTATCTGTTTTTCTTTTTCTGCATAATTTGCTTCTGAAATCTTAAAAACTTTTCGACTCAAACTGCTATTGGCTTTAACAAAATCAATGGCAAACTCGATACGGCACTTGCCAATACTGCTGTTACTGGTGTCGCCATGGCCAGGATTATTTTTGCTTTTTAATGAAAAAGAAAATGCCAGGCTATCACCCAGGATAACTTCTGCTTGTACTTTAAACTGACTGATTGTGATATGTTTTGGTCTGGTAAAGCCAAATAGAGCCATCACCTGTGCATTTCCCTGTTTTAACAAGGTGCGGCATGCGTGTTTGATTATCCTGTCTGTGTTCTCATTATTACCCAGCCATTGTTGTGCCCAATCAAGAGTGATATTGGGGTTATCTTTGGATATGTCATTTAAGTTATTGGCAACACTGCGGCGCACGTATTCGCTTTCATCAAACATCAGGGTTTTTAAAATGGTTAAAACCGGTTGTGGGTTTTTTTTGAAGGCAGGCAGTGCCATCGCCCAGGGCAGACGAGGGCGGCAGCCTTCTGAGGAAAGGCGGCGCACATGGTGGTTATTTGATTTTGCCCAGTGCAACATTTGCTTCATCATGCGTTTTTCCTGTTGTACAATGAAAACCCGTACAGCAAACTCTGATGATGAAAATTTTGTAAAATGTTCTAAAGCAGGCATGGATGTTTCAAAATCATCCAGCCCGTAACATTCCACAAAGTCCTGAAAAAACATGTATTCAAAACCGTTGAATTGTGCGGACACGGGTTTGAGTATATTAATTGCTTTTTTATAGTCAGCAGGTAAATACAGATGCAAACATTCTGCTATATGACGCATACGCTGTTTTAACTCTTTGTCGTTCCAGTTTTTATCAAATATGGAGAGATTAAATTCTTTTTGGTCAAATGCGGAGTATCGATTATGAATCTCGTCACTGAGATTGGAAATTAACTGTTTGTTATAAAGGTTTTTTAGTGGTTCTGGCATAGTGTAAAAGCAATGAATAGTGAACAATGAGCAGTGGTACACGGATGTGCCGATTATGTCCATGGATGGACGGCCATGTTTGCAATTATGGCGCAAAGAGCCAGGAAGGCGGTGCGATTACGAACCTAAGGATGGAGTAGTTAAAAACAAAAAGCAACATATAAACAGAAAACGTTGGCACTATATTGGATTCTTGCTTTAAAATTCATTATTCATTATTCATTATTCATTGAGCATTACAGCGGGCGTTGCAGCCAGCGTATTTTCCATTTTTTTACATGTGGCAGATGTTTTCCGTATTCATATATTGCTAGCCCTGTAAGAATTAATGCGGTGCCTGCCCAGACTTTACTGCTGATTATTTCATCATTTAAGAATGCCCCTAACAACAAAGCCGTTACGGGTGTTATTAGTGTGACTATGGCAACACGTTCTGGTGTCAGGTTTTTCAGTAGGTAAAAATATAATGGGAAGCCTACTGCAGAACCGATCAACCCCAGGTACAAAATGGATAAGGCTGACTTTAATGGAATCGTTTCTGGCCAGTTGCCCATAATTATGCAGTTTAATAAAAACAATGGCAGGGCGACCACAATACTGCCTGCTGTTATTGCAATAGGGTGAAAGTCAGGTTGCTGTTGTTTTATTAATACTGAGCCCAGTGATTGTGTGGTTGAGCTTATGACAACCGCTGCTATGCCAAGTAAGGTCGCAGTCGAAATGGCTATGCCTTCGATAAAGACAAACACTAACCCGAGAAGACCTACTGACATGCCGGCCAGACGTATGCCAGACAAATGTGAATCTTTTAATATTACACTTGCCAGTACGCTGGTGATTATTGGTGATAAACCAAAAACTACTGCTATCCAGCCGCTGGGAATCTGTTGTGCTGCCCAATATACAAAGCTCATCGCTATATAAAGTGTTATGCCACTGATAAGGTATATACGGCGTGCTTTATTGTGCCAGGGTAATTCAATTTTCATTAAACGCAGCAGTATTAGCAAGGCAATTAATCCAATTGCCATACGTGCAGCGACACCAAACTGAAAACCAATATCATGACCGCTCCATTGAATGGCTAACGGTGTTGTACTCCAGATTAGAATAACCGAGAGATATGAAACGGGTACTGACACTTGTGTTTTCCTTTTCTAATGTACTTTAAAACTGTTAAGGATTAATGTGTTGGGCTATTATTTATGGGTACTTGTGATATTCTAGTGTTTTGTGTGCTTGCAGTCTTATGGTTATTTTTGTGGGCTTCGCAAGGCTTGGTGAAAGTGTGCTTTTCTAGGTTAAATAGTGTTTAATAAAAAATTCCGTCATAATAATGGCAGTATTTTTTGTTGCTCAAATTCAGGACATCTTAAATGACTATAATTAAAATAATGGTTTTTGTCATTATATTGCTCGTTACTATTATCTTCGGTACCTTATTTAAAAATGGTGCAAACCTGTTTGACGACCCCGGTATTAGTGAAAGGTTACGGATATTTTTAACCACTAATACTGCAATAACAGCTGATAATCATAAGTTGAAAGAACTACGAACCCCTGAATTTGATGTGACTGTTGAGGTGTTATACCAGCGTGTGCTGGCAGCAGCGGTAGAATTAGGCTGGGTTATTTTTGCACATGATACTGAAAAAAAGCACACAAACTTTGTTGTGTATTCCCCTGTCTTTTTATTTAAGGACAAGATTTATGTTCAGGTGAAGAATATTGATGAAAGCCGATCATCACTATACATACACTCTGCCTCGCACACAGGTCGTGCAGATTTTGCTTCTAACTCTGGAAATATACAGGCGTTGGTTAAAAAGCTAAGAAAGGATAAATAATTGTAAGTGTTTGAGTCATCCAGATACTGTCTTAACTCATTCAGTCACATAATTTGAATTATTGTAGCAGTAGCTCTATTAATGCAGTCCGGTGTTTGCCGAACACATACGAATCAACTAAGTTTAGAGTCTGAATACATAAAGACGTGCATAAAACTTACGGGTTGCCTGTGGTCGTGCTTTTATCTATGCATGCTGTGGCTGTGATGTTTTTTTATTGTGCAGCAAGACCATTCTTTATAGCGTAACTGGTAATACTGCTAGCACTATGTAGATCCAGTTTTTTCATCATGTTGGAACGATGTTTTTCAACGGTCTTCAGGCTAATCGACAGGTATTTGGCAATGTCTTTATTTCGGCTTCCTTCAGCGATAAGTTTCATGATTTCGCGTTCACGAGTGGTTAATTTATCAAGACTGGTGGATATTCTGTCTTTGCTGGGGTCTGCTAAATAGCCCATAACCACTTCACTGCAGATGCTTGGGCTTAAATAGGTTTTGCCTGCCATTATATTGTTAATGGCATTAACTAATTCGTCACTGGTGTCGTCTTTTAATACATAGCCATCAGCGCCAGCTTTTAATGCAGCATGAACATATTCTTCTGTTTTGTGAACGGTAAGGACAAGTACTTTTATGTTGGGGTAGCGGCTTTTAATGCGCTGAATAGATTCTGTACCATTTGTTTTAGGCATGGACAGGTCGCTCAGTAATAAGTCGGGCTTTAATTCTCCTGCCAGGCGTATAGCATCTTTACCATTGTCTGCTTCCCCTACAACCTGAAAGTCTGTCACCATGTTGAGCAAAGAACGTATTCCGGCTCTTAGAATAGTATGGTCATCAGCGATGAGTATTCGAACGGGTGATTTCATAGCAATTTTCTCTTATTCTAACTATGTTAGAAATATAAATTAGGCATCGCTCGAATTGATAATAATTAATCAAAGATGCCTTAATCCTGATTCTAATCCGTAAATAATATTAATACACGTTAATGTAGTTTTTGAATATAGGTGTACATTAAAAATAAAGTTTTTACTTTATAGGGTAATTTTATTATTTAAACAATAATAACATAAGCTGAATTTATATAAAAAGTACAATGTTGATTATACATGTACAAAATTATTGCCTGAAAGTGGTGGGTGTTTTTTTTATGTAAGTAAGGAAGCAAAAAAGAAAAGAAATTATTTATTAAGCAAAGGCATTAGATTGTCGCGGAAAAATGAAAAAATAATGTTTAAAACATTGCTTGTTGAAGATAATTTGAATTACCGTGATGTACTGAAAAGTGCACTTTTGCATCGATTTGATAATCTTGAAACAAGAGAGGCGACAGGTGGAAGTGAGGCGTTAAATATTGTTGATATGTTCGATCCGGATCTGATTATCATGGATATCGATTTAAAATGTGGCGTAAGCGGTCTCGACCTGACCAAAAAGATTAAATATGAACGCCCTGAGATTGTGGTTGTTATTCTCAGTCAGCATGATGTTCCTGAATATCGTTCTGTTGCGCAAAAAAATGGCGCTGATTGCTTTTTTTCTAAAAATGCCTCACTTAAAAGTATATTTGATTTTGTAAATTTCGTTATTGTTAATCAGTATACGCCATATTAATTATGCTTCACATTCTGTTTGTTGTTAGCCAACTCCCTGCGTAGCAACATAAATCCCGCAGTAATGCTACATGGGTGTACCTTTAACGAACCAAAGGACGGACAAGCTCCTGAGTATTTCCCACGCCCATGTGATTTCCCCTTTATAGTTTGCATTCAAAATTTTCCCGGATGATTTAGTTCACAGAAAAGCAAAAATAGCAGCCAAACTTAGGTGCGATTACTATTTTTTATTGTGTTATTTCACACATTAAACTGCCATATCAGGTAAACCCTACCCCTTATCTAGGGTCTTTTGCCTAGTTTCTTTTTGACAGCACTTGGTTAATGTTTAAGCGTGGAAAAAGATCGATGAGGTCTTGCTCTACTGAAAAATGAACCTAAATGGCAGGATTAAGGGAAGAAGTTATGAAAAATTACACAAAAATGTCTGTATATATTAGTTATACATTGTTGTTATTAATTACTGTTACATCAGCAGTGCATGCGGCAATTAATCTGACGGTGGTTAATGAAAACAATACTCCCGTTAATGGCTTTAAGTGGACACTTGAAGAAAATATGAAGTTTGATGTGATTCCCGGCGTTCCGGTGCAGGACTCATTGTCGCTTTCCTTCCATAATAGTTATTCACCGCTGGTGGCTACTGGGGAATGTACGGGAACAGGGTCATCATCCTGTACTATTGATACTGATCCGGGTAAAAAATATTTTATCACGGTGTTGCCATTTGTTGAGCATTCTATGGGCGGTAAAACGTTTTTAGGCAGTGATAGTGATGTCAACGTTGCGGTACATACACATTCGATTCCTACTGCGCAGGTCACGGTTCGTATTTTTCATGATAATCACCCCATCAATGGTGCGCCGGATGATCCAGAAGAGCTGGGCTTGCCACTTGCTACTGGCCAATTCACTGTTCACATAGCTGATGCGGGAGGGCGTTATGGTCAAACCGGTGGTGACATCATTCAGGATGCTTTTGGTAATCCGCTGGGTACAGAATATGATCCAAATAATCCAGGTGTGGTGACCCAGTTGGGTGACGGTATTTTAACGCCTGATGCAGAAGGTTTTGTGTATATCAAAAATATGCCACCTGCTAAATACGGTATTACCGTGATACCTCCTGCTGGTGAAGGCTGGATTCAAACATCTACTATTGAAGGTAGTAAAACAGTTGATGCATGGGTACTGGCGAATGAGCCAGAATTCTTTGTGGAATTTGGTCCCCCGGGTCCTCATGTTTTCATTGGTTTTGTCAAACAATTTAATATGATCCCTGCTGGTAACGGTTCTGTTACCGGTCGTATTACTAATAACCACATGGCACGCCCACCTGAAGTCGGTTTTTTCTCCGGTAATGCATTTGGCGGTTGCTGGGTTGGTCTGAATGAAACCGTTGCTGCAGGCGGCCAGGCTTTATTTGCCGCCCCCTGTAATGAAGACAGTACCTTTGCTATTAGTGGTATACCTGAAGGTACTTATGAAATTGTTGTCTGGGATGAAAATCTGAATATTGTCATTGCAAAACGCACGATTGATGTAGGAGCTAATACAGTACTGGCTTTGGGTGATGTGCCGGTATTTGGCTGGTTTGCCAGAATGGAAGCGCGGGTATTTTTAGATCTAAATGAAAATGGTTTTCGTGATAATGGCGAGGTGGCCATACCCGAGCAGGGAACCGGTTTGCGTTTCAGAAACGGCACGCCTTATCAGGCATTCGCCACAGACCTGGGTGGTGAAGCCCCGTATGATGAGATATTCCCGTTCTTCCATTGGCTGGTTGCTGAAGTAGACTTTGCTCGCTATAAGGCTACGGGTGTGACTTATGTGGTTGATGGTGGTGGCGAAATTCTTCCTGATAATGGATGGGATATGCCAAGTTTTGATATTTTAAACCCGCAGCTACAGGACAGTGTTAATCCAAACACGGGTAATAACTTATCAACCACACTTACCGGCCCGGTAATCTCACTGGCAACGCAGATGTTCCTTGGTCAGACCAATGTCATTGAGTGGGGTAAAGTGTCTTACGGCACACAGGATGTTGACGATGCGCCTTATGGCAACTTCCCTGGTATTGAAGATGTTGACTATGATGGTGACGGTCAATTCGATTACGGCAATGGAGGTATTAGCGGCATGGCAATATACGCTATCACACGTGCTGAAGATGACCCGCGTTTTGCCGGTGCTGAAGAATGGGAGCCGGGTATTCCTCGTATCCAGATGAATCTTTATCGTGATACAGATAATGATGAAACTATTGATGATCTTGTTGATGGTGTGCCGGGTATTACCCTGGCTGATAGTGATAATGCACCACAGGGTAATTTCCCGGGATCAGAAGATGTTGATAGAAATGGTAACGGCATCTTCGATTATGGTGATGCCATTCAGGTGACATATACCGACAGCTGGGATGACAGTTTGCCAACCGGTTGTGCAGGTGAGACATTTGTTGCTCACCCAGGTACAGCTATCGAAAAAACAACCGATTGTTTTGACGGTTTAAGAAACTTTAACCAGTTGCGTGAAGGTGTTTATGATGGTGGTTATGCCTTTACCTCGCGTATAGCACGTGATGAAAACGGTGCGCCTACCGGTGCTGAGATACCGGGGCTGGTTGCAGGTTTCTATATTGTTGAATCGACAGTGCCTGTCGGTTATACCCTGCTGAAAGAAGAAGATAAAAATGTCGATTTCGGTGATGGATTTGTCCCCGCCTTATTACCGCCAGTTTGTGTTGGTGATGATCACCTTATTCCTGAATTTGTCTCTTTTCAGACAGGTAGTACCGGGGATCCATTGCCTGGAATTGCTGCGGCTGATTTAATTAATTCACCCTTTTATGATCCGGCAGCGGTAACGGTAAGGCCACTTTGTGACAGAAAACATATTGCACTGACGGCTGGTAAAAATGCTGCTGCAGACTTCTTTATGTTCACTCAGGCGCCCATCGCTGCGCACCTGGTCGGTGGTATCCTTAACGATCTGGGTAATGAATTTGACCCTAACAACCCTAACTTTGGTGAAAAATTTGCACCATCATGGGTGCCGGTGGCATTTTATGACTGGGCAGGTAAGGAGGTTATCAAAGTCTATGCAGATGAGTTTGGTAAATTCGAAGCGCTGGTGCCATCTACTGCAACGGTTAATATTGCCAGCGCTACGGGTATGGCGCCAAATATGCTGTTTGCCTGTATGAATGACCCCAGTCCGATTGCTAATCCTAATTATGATCCGACTGATGCTTCGTCAAGTCCATTTATTAACGACCCGAATTACAATCCACAGTTTAGTACTTTCTGCTATACCTTCCAGTATATGCCGGGGTCGACAACTTATCTGGATACACCGGTCGTTCCTGTTGCAGCTTTTGCCTCTGTCGGTAATTCCCCGGTAGATTGTGCAATACCTGATAACAAGCCGCTGATTAAATATGTAACGGGTCCTGGCGGTTCAACTGGCCCTGTCATTGCAACTGACTCTACTGCAAGAGAATTAACAATCTTCTCTGAAGGAATGGTTGATGTGCCTAACCACCTGTTTGGTATGGCGGGCGAACCGATAACCATACCCCGTAATTATGGCTTTGGCGCAACACAGGGTACAGTGTTTATCGGTAATGATGAACTAACGGTCACTTCATGGAGTGATGTAGTTGTTCAGGTAACGGTTCCTGCCAATGTGGCTACCGGTCAGTTATTGCTAACCACCAGCACAGGCGTAAAATCACCTCGTGGTGTTACTGTGACCACGCATTTACCTGCTGCAGGTATACATTCAGTATCCCCTGCATTATTGCCTGCCACTCCTATTCAGGATGCAATCGATGCGGCTGATCCCGGTGAGCTGATTTTGCTCTCACCCGGTACATACAGTGAGCTGGTGATTATGGATAAACCTGTTCAGTTACAGGGATGGGGTGCCGGTGTGACCAGGATTTCAGCAATCAGAACGCCACCTTCAAAGCTTGAAGACTGGCGTCAGCAGATTATTGCCCGTGATGGCATTACTTACGACTACCTGCCTAATCAGGAAAAGCAGTTCCTGGCTGAAGAAGGTCCTGGCATTATTGTTCTTGGTCAATCGACTGGAAACTTCATCGAGGCTCACCAGCCACGTATTGATGGTATCGAAATCACTGGTGCCAGCACAGGTGGTGGTATTTTTGTTAATGCCTATGTTGACTACCTGACGATTTCCAACAATAAAATCAAAGGTAATGAAGGTATCTATGGTGGTGGCATTCATGTAGGTAACCCTACGCTGATTACAGTGTTGAATAATGGCGCTGTGCCTACCGACTCTGACAATGATTTTATTAATATCCATGACAATGAGATCGTGTTAAACGGAACCACATTTGGCTCCGGTGGTGGTATCGCTTTGTATACCGGTAGTGATGACTACACGATAAATCATAACTTTATCTGTGGTAATTTCGCACAGGACAATGGTGCCGGTATCGCTCATCTGGGTTTAAGTGATAATGGTGTGATTTCGAATAACACGATTGCCTTTAACCAGAACTTTAACCAGGGTAAAAATGTACACGGTGCCGGTTTGTTCATCGGTGGTCAACCTGGCCTGGCGCTGCAGGAAACAGAAGGTTCAGGTGATGTTGTTGTTGAGGCCAACCTGATTCAGGGTAACTCTGCAGGAGCAGGTTTTGGTGCGGGTATTACTCTGTCCGAAATCAACGGTGTTGATGTTGCTAATAACACTTCTGATTCAGCACAGTGGTTCGGCATTGATATTTTTGACAACATGATTGTTAATAACCATGCTGGCTGGACCGGTGCTGGTATTGCCATGCAGGATGCGGCAAAAGTACGCATTATAAACAATACTATTGCACATAATGATGCGACTGCAACGGTTGGTAATGTGTTTGATAGCGATGCTAATACCTCTACTGCACAGCCTGGGGCAGGTATCGTGTCATTTGCACACAGTGGTGTACTGGCGGCTAATTCAGCTCAGACATTTTCTAATCCGAAACTGCGGAATAATATTATCTGGCAGAACAGAACATTTAGCTGGCAAATTGATGTAACAACAATTCCGGCTACCTACGGCCTGATGCCAGATGTGGTTAATGGCGGCGTGGCAGTGTTCAGCGATCTGGCGGTAATCGGTACCACGGGTGCCCTGGATCCAAGGCACTCCATTCTGACAGATGCATCAGGAACGCATACCAGCAATAGTTCATCAAATCCTGAGTTTATTCTTGACTACTTTAATGGTGACCGCTCACAGACAGTCATTCAGGGTGAGCAGTCTATTGTTACCCAAATTGGTTCTGCGGCGGCACTTGATGAAGGTGGTAACTTTGTTGATATTCACTTTGGTCCATTATCAATATCGGGTAACTATCATCTAAAAACAAGTTCTCCGGCGATTAATGGTGGCGTTGACAGCATGATTGCTGAGTTGGTTGATGATATTGATGGTGAAGCAAGAACAACACCCTTTGATATTGGTGCCGATGAAGTGGTTGTCGCAATCACACCTGATACAGATGGTGATGGTGTGGTTGATACTCAGGATAACTGTATATTAATCATCAATCCGGATCAGCGTGATAGTAATGCAGATGGTTTTGGCAATATCTGTGATGCAGATCTCGATAACAATGGCCAGGTTGGTTTTAGTGACTTTAGCCTGTTTAGAGTTTCATTTGGCTCAAATGATGCTGATGCTGACTTCGATGGTAGTGGCCAGGTTGGCTTTAGTGACTTTAGTCTGTTCAGAGTGATGTTTGGAAAACCACCGGGACCATCTGGTATTGCAAACTAAATGATATTGAAAATTAACAAAGGAAAATGAAAAATGAAAAACTTTAAATTGCATAAACTATATATTGCGTTGTTAGCAACAGGGATAGGTGTGTTTTCATCCAGTACCATAGCCGTTCCTTTTATTCAATGTCCAGGGGATAACTTATTGTCTGACGGTGTTACTGCGGGTAGCAATGGCATACCAGAAATGTCTGACCCTGACTATGACCCGAATGTGAAATGCATTCACCTGTCATCAGGTGACGGTTTTGCAAAAATGGCAGATGGCAGAGAACTGTATGTTTTTAGTTTCGGTGATATTACCGGCTATGATGAGGCTGATGCGATAACAGATGGTACCTTGTATGCTAACTTGCCAGCACCTGCCATTGTGTTGGAGCAAGGTCAGGAAGTTTATCTCACCTTAACCAATGTTGGTATGGTGATGAGACCGGATCTTTTTGACCCTCACACAGTACATTTTCATGGTTTTCCCAATGCCTCAGCTATTTTTGATGGCGTGCCTGATAACAGTATTTCAGTCAATATGGGCTCATCCCTGACTTATTACTACAATATTGCTGAACCGGGTACTTTCTTATATCACTGTCATGTTGAAGCGGCAGAACATATGCAAATGGGCATGATGGGTAATCTTTACGTTAAGGCTGCGCAGAATAAGTTGCCGGACGGCACAGATTTAAATGGATTTACTCATCAGACAGGCAATCAGTATGCCTATAACGATGGCGATGGTTCGACCTATTACGATGTTGAGTTTCCAATTCAATTGACTTCCATGGATCCGGTGTTTCATGATGCATCACAGAATACGCAACCACTGCCATTTGCACACATGCTTGATACCTATCCATTAATCAACGGACGTGGCTATCCTGATACTGTGGCTACAAGCCCAATAACAACGCCTGTGCAAAATATGCATGACCGGGTTGTGCAGGGGGAAAACGCACTGATCACAGCCGAGCAGGGGCAAAAAGTACTGCTACGCATTTCAAATGTGAGCACCACTCTTTTTTACTCCATAAAAACACTTGGGCTTGATATGCAGGTTATTGGTATGGGGGCAAAACAGTTACGTACCGCTGCAGGTGAACCTCATTTTTATATGACAAATACAGTAACACTGGGTGGTGGTGAAGCTATCGATGTCATCATTGATACCACAAATGTGGCGCCAGGAAAATATTTTCTATATACATCTAACCTGAATCATCTGAGTAATGATACGGAAGATTTTGGTGGCTTGATGACCGAAATAGTAATCGCAGCAGCAGGAGGTGCATAATGTATTCATTATCAGGGTTTTTTAAACGAGTTGTTTTAATTGTTTTGTTTCTAGGCTGGGCATCAAATGCAAATGCCGCCATTAGTGGTGTCACCGGCACACGAACAACAGCTGCAGCCACTTTTGATTTGATAGCATCATTTTCAAATATCCCTACACCCGATGGCAATAGTGTACGTATGTGGGGATATGGCGTTGCCGGTTCTCCCATGCAGTATCCAGGCCCGACGATGATTGTTAATCAGGGTGATGTGGTAACGGTGAATCTGATAAATACCGGTATTCCTATGCCGGTATCCATATTATTTCCTGGTCAGGGAAGTGTAACGGCAACGGGAGGCAGCGCAGGACAGTTCACCAGAGAAAGTGAAATGGGGGCTGCTGATAATACAGTAACCTATACCTTTACTGCATCTAAGCCTGGAACCTATACGTATTACAGTGGCACTCAGCCAGGCTTGCAGATTGAGATGGGTCTGATGGGCGCGCTTATTGTGCGTTCGGCTACAGATTTTCAGGCATACAATGACCCGGCATCAAAGTATGACCGGGAATATCTATACATATTATCTGAAATAGATCCGGTTATTCATCAGAATATTGAGCTTGGTGCAATGCCTGATATTGATAATACGGTTTCAAACAGCACGTTATGGTTTATTAACGGTCGCCTCGCGCCAGATACCTTGTTCCCTGATCATTCACCGTTTTTACCAAACCAGCCTTATGGCTCTATCGCGCAGATGCACCCCGGTGAAAATGTATTAGTCAGAGTTATTGGTGGTGGTCTTGAAGCCCATCCTTTCCATTTACATGGTAATAACTTTACATTATTGGCACGTGATGGGCGTTTGTTAAGTTCAACAGGAGCGACAGCTGATCTCTCTGTTTCAGACTATACCTTACAGGTAATGCCTGGTGCTACTTATGATGCAATCTGGACGTGGACCGGTGATAAGTTAGGTTTTGATATCTATGGCACTAATGCGGGTGGTCAAATACATGACTGTGTTGATACCAGTCCAGTAGATGGTTACGACGATGTTACGCATGAGTATTGTGCCGATCATGATAAACCCATCCCGGTGATATTGCCGGAAACACAGGAACTCACTTTTGGTGGTTTCTATAGCGGTAGCCCGTTCCTGGGTGCTTTGGCTGACTTGCCACCGGGTGAAGGTGGTTTGAACCTGAATGGTGGTCTGTTTTTCATGTGGCACTCACACAATGAAAAAGAGTTAACCAATGATGATATCTTCCCGGGCGGCATGTTGACGCAAATGATTGTTGAATCACATGACGTTGAATTGCCACCTAGTCAACCTAATCCACCTCAATAGTTGCAGAGCAAAGATTAAACGGAGTAATTAAAATGAAAATCAAATTTACAAAAAATGCTCTCGCAAGTACCATCGCATTGAGCTTAATATCAGCAAGTTATAGTGGTGCAACATTTGCAGTAGATTACTATCTGTGTGCAAAGCAGGAAAACATCACCATGTCTGATGGTGTTGTGGTGCCGATGTGGGGGTTTGCGCCAGACAGTGCAGATTTTGCGGATGACTGTTCAGCCTCAATTCAGGTGCCCGGACCGGCTTTAACCGTGGCTGATACTGATTCGGTATTGAATATCCATGTGAGAAATATTGGTCTGTCCGAGCCGGTATCCATTGTCATACCCGGGCAGAACTCAACAACCATGGTTCCTGTGATGCTGCCATCCGATAATACTCGGGTAAGGTCGTTTACCCATGAAACGGACAGTGTTGCCACGGCTACAGATGGCTCAAAGGATCAGGTTTATTCCTGGACTAACGTGAAACCGGGCACTTTTGCCTATCAAAGCGGCACTCATCCTGCGCTACAGGTACAGATGGGTTTATATGGCGCGCTGACTAAAAACGCAGCACCGGGTCAGGCTTATGCCAATATCGCAACAACATATGATAGTGAAACAACAGTGTTCTATAGTGAAATAGACACAGTGTTACATAATCAGGTTGCCAGTGGTGTATATGGTACACCTGCAGGAATGACCAGTACCATGGATTATAATCCGCAATATTTTCTGGTGAATGGTGATGATTCATCAACAGGTGCACCTGTCGTGGGTGCACCAGGGCAGGATATATTAATACGTTTTATTAACATGGGGCTGAAATCACATATGCCTACGCTGCACGGTAATGACCTTGTCATAATTGCAGAAGATGGGCATGTCTATCAAAACCCTAAAACGCAGTATTCTGTGTTGGTTGCTGCAGGTCAAACAAGAGATGTCCTGTTTTCACCGCAAAGTGCAGGTAATTACACGATGTTTGATCGTATGTTGAATCTGACTACTCTCACTGCTACTAATGGAAGCATGCCTACTTCACCTGGTAGTTTAGTGATTATCCTGCAGGTAGGCACCGATTCAGATTCAGATACGGTACTGGATCATCTGGATAACTGTACCTTAATCGCTAATTCAGATCAGCGTGATAGCAACGGAGATGGTTTTGGCAATATCTGTGACGCGGATCTCAATAACGATGGCCAGGTTGGTTTTAGCGATTTTAGCCTGTTCAGAGTCTCATTCGGCACAACTGATGCTGATGCTGACTTCGATGGTAGTGGCCAGGTTGGTTTTAGTGACTTTAGCCTGTTTAGAGTGATGTTTGGAAAATCACCGGGACCATCCGGTATTGCAAATTGAATGATATTAAAAATTAATTAAGGATATTTAGTGCGTTTGCTGTTTATTATTTTGCTGCTTGTTTCCCCTGTTAACTGTTTGGCTGGTTATCTGGGGGAAAATCTGCAGGAAAAAATAAATAGCAGCCAGCCTGGCGATAAAATATCGGTAATTATTTATTTTAATAGCCAACCTGCTAGAAATGCTGACAACAGGAATGTCAATAAGAGGAATGCTAGCGACAAGTTGAAAAAGATCAAACGTTCGGATTTTAAGGATAAAAAAACCTATATAAAAGCTTATAAAAAAGCTAGAAAAGAAATGCGCAGGATGCACATCCAGTTTATGAAGTCAGATGCTGACATTTCAAGCAAGCAATTCAAAAGGCTATTAAAGTCATACAAAAAGAACATTGATCGTGAATTATGGCTGATTAATGCAATGGCCGTTAAATTGCCGCCGCATCTCATTAATATCTTTTTAAATCATCCCCAGGTAGATCGCATTAATCTTGATTCAGTTATAAAACTGGCAAACCATAATGTTAGTACCAGTAATAGCATGCCAACATGGAATCTTGATATGGTTAAGTCGGCCAGTTTATGGAATGACGGTATTACTGGTGAGGGCATAGTAATTGCTTCAATGGACACCGGTGTTGATGCACAGCATCCTGATCTGGTTTCTAGCTGGAGAGGTGGTACAAATAGCTGGTTTGATCCTTACTCAGAATATCCACAGCCTCATGATGGCATGGGTCATGGCACCCAGGTGATGGGTGTAATGGTTGGTGGTGATGCTTCAGGCAATAATATAGGTGTTGCACCGGGTGCTCACTGGATTTCAGTAAAGATCTTTAGAGATAATGCCACGGCAACCTTAAGTGCAATCCACAGTGGCTTTCAATGGTTATTAGACCCGGATGATGATCCATCTACAGATGATGCGCCTGATATTGTTAATAATTCATGGGGTTCAACAAGTTCGTCATCAACTTGTGACACTGAATTTCATGCAGATATTGATGCACTAAAACAGGCGGGTATTGAGGTTGTTTTTGCTGCTGGAAATGGCGGTCCCGTTGAGCAAACTTTATATAGTCCGGCAGATTATGCTGAAGTGGTATCCGTAGCTTCAGTTGATGAATCGATGGCTGTGGCTAATACCAGTAGTCGAGGAGCATCAAGCTGTTCTGATGGTTTTTATCCTAACCTGGCTGCACCTGGTGTGGGAATATACACCTCAGATTTATCATTTGGTCAGGGTACTGCTTTGGATCCTTATACAATGGTTCAAGGAACCTCATTCGCTGCGCCGCATATTACCGGAATTATTGCATTACTTAAAAGTGCAGTACCGACCGCGAGCCATAATGATATTAGAAATGCTTTATATGACGCGGCACTAGATCTTGGTTCACCTGGCCCTGATGACGTTACTGGATATGGTCTGGTTGATGCTTACCAGGCGTTATTAAAATTGAGATGTCCAGCTGGTACAACGGATAGTGATGGTGATGGTTGGTATGATGCCTGTGATAATTGTATTACAGCCAGTAACAAATTACAGGTGGATACAGATGCCGATGGTTATGGCAATATCTGTGATGCGGATCTCAATAACGATGGTCTGGTTGGTTTTAGTGACTTTAGCCTGTTCAGAGTTTCATTTGGTACAACTGATCCTGATGCTGACTTCGATGGCAATGGTCTAGTAGGCTTCAGCGATTTTTCAATTTTCAGAGTAATGTTTGGCGGTCCACCGGGGCCATCTGGTATCGTAGACTAAATGATATTAACAATTAATATTAGCTGGTGAATTAACGATAGGTTTTAACGATTATGGTATTGTAAGCACTATGAATACTTCTGTTTTGTCAGCTTGTTTTTTTATATACCTTAATCTTATGTATTAGTTTTTCAAATTCTTTTTACTGTTTATTATTCTTATTTATTTTTCTGATTTTCCAATAATTATTTTGTGTGTGGGATTAAATTATGAAGTGTTTGGCTCTGGGTTTATTGGTCTTTATATTTTCTTTTGGTGCGCAGGCAAACGCTGTTGTCAATATCACGCCGAATCAGGCTAATTACCAGGTTGGTGATACCATTTTACTTTTTGTCACACTCTCTGAGTCACCAAAAATATTTGGCGGTGGTCTGAATATTCGCTTTAATCCAGATGTATTACAGGCACAATCCGTTGTCATCAATCATATCTGGAGTTTGGCCAACAGATCTGGTGTTATCAATAATACTGAAGGCCGCATTGATGAGATACTATTTGCCAGTTTTGATACGGTCGAAGGGGAGCTGGATGTTGCGATAATTCAGCTGGAAGTTATTGCTAATGGTGATACCGATTTTTCTGTAACAAAATCACTAAAAAACCCGCTTAGTGATGCCAATGGGCAGGTCGTTTCCTTCATCATTAATAATTTATTTGCATATAATGTTCAGCTTGCAGAGCAATCCGTTGACAAAAAACCAGAACATTTGTCAGCGCAAATGACAGAACAAACAACGATACACAATACCAATGATAATGCGGTTGTTTCAGCTAATATTGCTGGTAAAAATCAGGGTGCTGACAGTAGCCAAAATGATAGACAGTTTTTCCTTCCCTCAGGCTCGGGTGCGATACCTATAACTGTCACTGATGATAATACCCAGGGCTCTGGCAAGGTTCAGCAAAGTGCTAAAACGATAAAAGATAAAACTACTGAATCTATAACAAATAAATGGGGCGTGGATAATTTCAGGGTTCGGCAGTCATCGGCTGGTTACATGCTGAATATTAGTTATCGTGTTGTTGACAGTGAAAAAGCCAAACCTCTATTTGACAGAAAGCTTCGTCCCTTCATAATCGAAGAAGCATCAGACGTTAGATATGGCGTACCTGCATCACCTAAAGTGGGTTTTTTAAGGCAGGCACCTGGTTACATAAAGGAAAACAAGGACTACTTTTTGATGATCGCCAATCCGGGTAAAAGGATTAAAACAGGCGACAGATTAACACTTGTGATCGGGGATTTCAGGGTTGAACACCTTACTGTTGAGTAAGTTTAACCTGTTTTTCAGGTAGCAGCCATTGGCTTACCGGTTGCAGTGGTGAAGATGCATCATCAGGTACTTTCATAATATAACCGCCTCTGGAAGCATAACGTTGATTAGGGCCGATAGTTAATTTGGGGTACATCCCGGTTAATAATGCCTTGTCGAGCTTATGTTCCAGAAGCTCGATTATGTAAGCACGGTTAAAGTGACTTCTTGCATGTTTGATCGCATTCATTAATAATTTTATTGCGGTAAACGTGTTTGTGAATATGGCTTTTTCAGTCATATCAATTTTTCTGGATCTTCCCCATACGCTTGATCTTATTGTGGCTCGTGGCTCACTAGAAGGTTTTACGTATGGGTATGAAGTCAAAATATCAACGTCAATGTTTTTAAGTTTTTGTCTGGTTTCGTTTGATGTTGCTAAATAGTAAGGAATAAAAATAGATTGTATTTTGTTTTTATGACTGGTTAATGCCTCTATCAGGGAGGTATCAATTTTATCAGACCAGATAATGATCGTTGTTTTACTGTTTATTATATATTTATCAATGTTATGTTTATTGCTGATCGTGTCGACTGACACACTAGTGATATTATATTTTTTGTTTAATGAGATTTCTTTATGCAGTGTGTTTCTTGCTACTTCACTATAACTTGAATTATCATATAGCTGTACAATGCTATTCACTTCATTATTAACTATTGTTTTATCGTTGAAATATCGTGCAATAACCGATGCATCGTTATACGGCCCGGAATTGTAATACAGGGTATAAAAGTTTTTATTTGAATAACCGGGTGTTTTTGTATTTGGCAGTATGCATGGTACTTCCCTGGCGTTACAGAATTTATCTATATTTTTCCAGCTGTCTTTACTTATACCGGAAACAACGGCAAACACGGGTGTTTTATCATAATAACTGTCCAGTTGTTTCTGCCATGAGTCAGGCTCATCTGTGAGCCGCCATACATGCAACTTGTATTTTCTATAACCCTGGTATGACCATTCTTTTTGTATTGGTGCCTGTGCGGCTCTTTTTACCTCATGTCTTGTTCCAGAATTTAGGTCTGAGATATATTCTTTTAATGTGTTGAGTAGGGTATCAATTTTATCTGTGCTAACTCTTTCATCTATAATGGTGGCGATGTGTAAGGTAGTATCCGTAACGCCTGCATTATTAATTGATAAGGAATTGAGGTAAGCATGTAGATGGTTATAATCATTTTCTGCAAATGTATAACGAGGCATTAATCTATCAAGTGGCTTGCCGTTTATATCTACACCTGTCAATAGTGTGTTTTTTAAGCTGTTTTTTGTATATGCGGGTCGATCAAGTTTAGAAGGTGTTTTAGTCGGGTTTGATATGAAACGGTGCGCCTTGATTTTTTTTTCAAAAAAAAGAATCTCACCTGTTATCGCCGGTGCAGTGCTCGAGCCTTCATTGGACCCCAGGCCACTGTGTCGATGACAGTTAACGCACGCAGCCTGTTTGCCGGTTAACAGAACATCATCAACGATGGTGGCAATAACATTTTCACCAGATGAAAGTTTGCCATGTAGGTATATATTTTTACCTGCCAGTATTGCATCTTGATTTATATAACTGGCAAATGTGCTGGTTGACGATAGCAGTATTGTAATAAGGCTAATTGCAGAGTAACAGGTGGCTTTTCGTACTGCGTTCCTGGCAATATTGGCAGAGCGTGCAGGCATCTGATCTTTAATCATCACTGCTGTATGATCTGTACTCATTAACCAGATCATTTGCGCTGGTGAAACCATTTAAAACCAGCCACTTTTTACCTGCAGTTTTTATTAACGTAACAGGTTCATGGTTTAACTTACTGCCACGATAGATGCCGAGTGAACGTTGTACTTCAATAATATCATCAAGTTTACCTGTTAGAAAAATCCAGTCCTCAGAAGCATTAAACTTTTTCGCATATGCTGTTAATTTGTCTGGCGTGTCTACTTCCGGATCTATGCTGATTGATATCAGCACGGGTTTTATCTGGGATGTCATTAAGTCGTTCTGCGCAGACGAGAGAGTAGCGGTTAATACCGGGCAGATTGTTGTGCAGGTAGTAAAGATAAAACTCATAATAAACGGTCTGTCATCATGCAGGAAATCGTGCAGGTTAACATCGTTACCGTTTTTGTCTTTTAGTACCTTGGGAGGAAGTCTGTATGAAGAATATGACCGGTTATAGTTGTCGTTGTTCTGCATCATCATTCGGTGGTGTGCATGTGGGTCTTCGGCAGTTGTTGAACCGGTGTCTGCTGATGAGATAGCGATTGACTGTGTAGTGAAAGCGGTTAGTGAAAAACATAAAAAAACATAAAAAAACCGGGTGGCACCGGACAAAATTTGTTTATTTTTTTGTGACATGATGTTTCCTGCTTATGTAGAAGAAGTTATTGTAAATTGGATTAAATGTTTTTTTGTGAGCTTATATCATTATAGTGCCTGGCAGAAATAATTGCTTATTGTTTTAACTTGATTTGTAGGTTTTTTAGAGCGCAGAGTTTTAAAAGTTTTTACAGACGCAATTCAGGTTTCGAAACATTAATCAATGTTGCTGCTGTGTCAGATAAACCCCACCCCCTATCTAGGGTCTTTTGCCTAGTTTTTTGTTGATGGCGTTCCGGTACTATTGTATGAGTAAAGAAAGATCGATTAGGTCTTGTCCCTTTGAATATAGTCGATACGAATTAAAGCAAAAGAGATTTTTTTTGTCGGATCTTTGATGATTGAAATTAGTGTTCTGCATAGGAATGAAAATAGAGAATAAAGATGAGAGACTGTTCAGCTAAGGTTTTATACGAGCTTGTTTTCGTGTTTTTATTGACCCTTGGGTTGTCAGGTTGTGGCAGCGGTGGTGACTCTGCGCCACAGCAAAATCCCCCGGTTAGCAGTCCATCTTCTCACGTTATCACTGGTGCTGGCGTTAAGGGGCCGTTAGCCAATGCGGTTGTGACTGTTTTTGCTTTTGATGCTACTCAACCTGGATTTAAGGGTTCTGTAGTAACCACAGCTTCTACGAATAGCAGCTCAGCAATTACGGGGTTAAACCTGTCATTGCCATTAAACCCTCCGTACATTATGGAGTTCACCAGTGTGCCAGGTACAACTATCGATATTACAACAGGTGTCTCACCTGTCATCACGGTTATGCGTACTGTTATTACGCAGGCATTACTGAGTAGTGGTAAAGATATCTATGCAACGCCTTTAACCACTTTAGCTGTCGATATTGCTGTGATGAATGTAACTGACACCAATGGCACTGCTGGTATTCAGGTGGATGAGTTTGAAGCAGCACTGCTGCTGGCTGCGTCAAAAGTAATGTCGACGTTTGGTTTTGGTTTAGACAGTTCGGTTGATATTTTCGACACAGCACCTTTGATTAATAACATTACTATCAGTACTTCTGAACAAGCAAATGTTGCCGGGTATCGTACAGCGATTGAAGCAATTACGGCTATTGTCTATCAGATAAGTCAGCAATCGGCAGGTGCGACTGCAGATATCGTGTTAGCAGATTTTGCTGCTGATCTGGCTGATAACAATATCATCGACGGGAGTAGTGGCAGTACTTTGAATGTAAACACCTTGCAGGTGTTACAGCAAAACCCATCTTTATTATTTATTCCTAATACTTCACCAGGGCAAACGGTTGCAGATGTTCAGGCTATTTTAGCTGCTGAAACTGCTATCACAGGTTCAACTACAGCAACGACTGAACTGCTTGATGGCACTATTGTTACTCAGCCTGTACCTGCAAAAATTGTTGTAGATGCTGACGCTGACGGTGTACTCAATGTAGATGATGCTTTCCCGAATAGCCCGCTGGCTGATACCGATACCGATGGTGATGGTTTGCCAGATGTTATTTATCTGGCTGATACAGGTAATGATAGTAATGTTGACGGTTTAGATGATCGACTGATTCCTGCTGTGATAGACACCACGGCTTTAAGTGATGCGGATGATGATAATGATAGCTGGTTAGACATAGAGGATGATTTCCCACTAGACGCTACCCGATTTCTTGATCCTGCATTAGATAGAGACAGTGACACAGTTGCCAATGGTTTGGATAACTGCCCGCTAAATCCAAATCCAGATCAGTCAGATGCAAATACAAATGGTCTGGGTGATGTTTGTGATGCTGATTCTGATGGCGATGGTGTGCCGAATGATGGCGTTGATAATTGTCCAATAAATGCTAACCCATCCCAAATAGATACAGATGCAGATGGCACAGGCGATGCTTGCGACCCGGACATAGATGGTGACGGTGCGTTGAACGCCAACGATGCCTTCCCATTTGATACAACAGAAACTATTGATACTGATGGTGATGGTATTGGTAATAATACAGATCCTGATGATGATAATGATGCTGTTATTGATACCCTGGATACAGGCTTTAGTCCGTTACCTGGTGGAGAGCCATGTTCATTACTACAGGACTGTGATGGTGATGGCGTTTTAGATAGTGTTGATGCTGATCCAGTCGATCCCAATGTGACAATAAACTTTGCACCGATTACCCATGATGACATGAAAACGGTCAATGAAGATGCGGCGGCATTTTTAATTGATGTAACAGCAAATGATATTGACGATAGCGTAACGTTGACGGCTTTTGCTGCCAATAATTCGAGTTTGGGGGCTGTGGCTATTAATGGTAACAGCATCGAATATACGCCTGTTGCCAATGCTAATGGAACAGATAACTTCTCCTATACAGTAACGGATGGCAATTCCTCATCACAGGGTTTTGTTACTGTTACTATCGTAGCCGTTAACGATAGCCCGGTGGCGACTGATGATGCAGAGTCAACCAATGAAGATTTTGCAGTCATCACCAAAAATGTGTTGGCTAATGATGCCGATGTGGATGGTGATACGTTGTTTGTTGTACCAGGTGATCCAGTCGCTACAAATGGTGTTGTGGTTAATCATAATGATGGCACCTTCACCTATACACCGGATGCTAACTTTAATGGTACGGACAGTTTTACCTATACCTTAAGTGATGGAAACGCGGGCATCTCTACAGGTACTGTAAATATTACAGTTAACGCTATTAATGATTTACCTGTTGGCAATGCTGATAACTTCACAGTAGGTACAACAACGGCAACAGTGCTGGATGTTCTTGCTAATGATACGGATGTTGATGGTACGTTAACCATATCAAATGTTTCTCAGGGTAGCCTGGGTAGTACGGTGACTCATAATGGCTCAACTGTAACATTTACTGATATTAATAATACTACAGGTTCAGAAACATTTACCTATGATGTAACTGATGGTGCAACAATTGTTACAGGTATAAATGTAACAATGAATATTATTGCGAATATACCAAACACACCACCTGTGGCGAGCGATGATAATGTAGCAACCACGGTAGATACAACTTTTTTCTTTAATGTCCTGGATAATGATACGGATGTGGATGGTGACGTATTATTTGTATCGTTACCGACACCAAATACAACACCTGCAAATGGTTCGCTTATCTATAATGGCAACGGAACCTTTACATACACACCGAATACCGGTTTTCTAGGCGCAGACAGTTTCACCTATGCCGTAACGGATACAGCGGCTACAGCTGTAGGTACAGTAACAATCACTGTCACACCTCCTGGAACGCCGATTGATATCGTTACTTTAATGAGCGCCACAGAAGGTGGTGTTGCCGGTATTGAAAATGCCGAAACCAATGTGTATGCCTACTGGACAGACAACTATGACCTGTCAGGTGCAATATTTTTAGCTGAAGACAAAGTGTTTAACCACTTGACGGGTGTGTTTGATACCGTTGTGAATAATGGTGATTTATTGTTGAGTGGCACTCAATGGGTACCAGAGGGTGACATCATTGGAACTGACGATGGTAATGGTGGTTTGGATCTCACAATACTTGACGCAAACAATGTTAGCGTTGAAGTCGCAAGCTTTAAACTGACGGCTCGTCAGCTGAATCTAAATAATCTTCAAATTAGAGACTACCTGAATACTCAATGGCAAGGTGCGATGGTTAATCCAAATGCAACATTTCAACTGGGCGCTAAACTGATAACGGATTATCGGTTTGAGACCCTGGTTGAATCTCATGTATTAGCGCAGGATAGTTCGTGTCAGAGAGATGCTACGACGAAATTTAGTGATCTGGGCGGTAATTGTAATTCGGTTGCTGTCGATGTCGCAATTAATGCTACAAATTACGCACAGTTACTGAGTGATGTTGTTGCCGCAACCGTCTGGGTTGATCCGAATGATGGTTCTTCAACACCACCCGGTGCGGTAACTATTGCTACCAATAATGTAACCAGCAAAACACTTATGGTGCAGTTAGTTAACGGTGGGGCGACCAACTATTATGAAGTGGATTGGGGTAATACAAATGCTGTTGCATTTGTTGCTAATGCGGTTGCTGGTGCTAACTGGATTCAGAATACGGCCTCTGGTGTAGAAATGATTCATTTCCAGGTTCCTGCATCATTTATCACACAATTTTCGGATGATTTAAGTGGTGACCCCAATTATTTCCTTACTGTGCAAAACGGTTTTGTACGACAAGGTCTGAAACATGCAGTCGGTGATGTTGAATTTAGTGAGAACCATTTTAATGGTAATGCATTAAGCGACATACTGGCTAATTTTAGTGCACCGGTAATACCGGGTTTGACAGAATTGACAGGAACATGGGTAAGCTCTGTTGTTTCGGCAAGTGGTGATCCAACATTGATACACATATTTGCTAATGCTAATTATGAATCATCCGGAAGCTGTGAGCTTGATGGTAGTACGGGCATGGAATATGGCACGATATCATTGAATAGTTCTACAGCTAATATAATCGCCAGTGCGCAAATAGCCACACAGGGATTATGTGGTCCTGCACAGGGTAATAAAACACTGGCGGTTAATGGTGATGTGTTGACACTGAGTGAGGCTGGTTTTGCTGATATCATTTATAATCGATTATTGGCTACGTTAAATCCGATTGTTGGTAGCTGGTTGCTCGGTAATATTCAGGATTCGGGTGAGGCACATACGATTCTTACTGTACTGGACGATACAACGTTTGCGCTTTCGCAAGACTGCACAACAGATTCTGTATCTGGCTTTGAGTACGGTACTTACGTCTGGGATCAGGCCAATACGAATGATTTAACTGCTACATTAAGTATAGATTCCAACGCGGGTTGTGGTCTCCATGACAACTCTTCATTAAGTGTTTCCGGATTTTCAGCAACAGTTGTTGACGATATGTTGACCCTGTCTGACTCTGTTGGTGAAAACGTAATCTTTACCCGTATTTCCCTTGCTTACGTTATACCGATGATTCAGATGGTTTATTCATTGGATAATTTGATTATGCTGGATAATGTGAATGGAAATGAAGGCGAACAGATAACAGGCTCGTTCACCTGGAGTTATGTAGCAGGTGATTTTGCTGGAGGTTCTGGACAATTTACCGATCTAAGTATTCCCGGTTATGGTACGGACATTGCGGCGCTGACGATAACTATTGATATACAGGAAGGTATTGATATCTCATTGGCCGTTAATGTCCATAATAATGGTGTTACCATTAACCTCGATCTTCTTCAGCCGCTTTCACTAATCGAGTCCTCATCGATTAAACTTGACACCAGTGAATATGAAATCGAGATAGGTGCGCGCTCTGGCGTATTTGCAAGTGGAAACATCTCACCACAAATTACGCCGTAAAATTACATGCTGCTGTTGAATGGTATTAAAATTTGACTCGACACTTAGGCATGTTGGTTGTAACGAGGGGGAAGTCTGGGTGACCAGTTATCTGCTTACACAGATTAATATATAAAATAATGGATTGCGGGACACATATTGTATTTGTAAAAAAATATAAATAAAACTGGATTTAATTTTCCCAAAATACACTAATACGAGTTCCCACGTTAGGAATAGTCTCAATAAAAAAATCACCGTTTGTAGATTCCGCACGCTCGCGCATGCTACTTAGCCCAAAGTGGCATTTCGGTGCATCGTTATCTTTATTTGATTTATGTTTTTTAAAGCCACAACCATCATCACTGATGCTTATTGTTAAGCCCGCATCAGAATGACTGAGCTCAATTGTTATGTTTGTCGCATTAGCATGTTTAACGATATTGTTCATCGCTTCCTGAATAATGCGGAATATAACAACTTTATTGTCTTCAGATATATTAGATTCGTCTGCATTAATGATTTTTTTAATTGATAAGTTAGTATACGTGTTTCCAAATTCTCTACAGAACCAGTTCAGGGTCACGAGAATGCCAAGGTCGTCCAGCATGGCCGGTCTTAAATCCATTGATATGTGACGAATCTCCTGTATTATGAATTGTAAACTTTTTACTACGTCAGTGAATTCGTCATAATCAGCGTTAAAAATATCCTGTTTTCTTATCAGTAATTCCTCAAGTTTAAATTTAGTCGCACCAAGACTTTGACCGACTGAGTCATGTAATTCACAGGCTATGCGTTTTCTTTCTTTTTCCTGTGTTGTGAATATTTCGCGTAATAGAGCCAGGCGACAATTCTGTGATTCTTTTAATTTTTTATTTGTCTCTTTTTTAGCTTGAAGTTCGTGCTCCAGCTGGCTGTTCGCATGTTTAAGCTCTTTTGTTCTATTATTTACCAGTTGTTCAAGCCCTGTAGCATGGGATTTCAATGACTTTTCTACAGCCTGGCGTGCGGTAATGTCATCGATTATTAATACTGCATAACAGTGATCGTTACTGAAATCATAATCATAAGCTTTTTTCAGGGTATATTGATAAGTCCTGGAAATATGTTCTTTTTCTACTTTTTTTACTATCGTGCCCTGATTTTTAATCTGTTGCCAGATTGAAGGCCAGTTAGAAGTCCAGGAGTCGTCAGCACAATTGTCATTGAGGCATTTAAGAAAATCCAGGACATATATGCCATCTACTTTATTAACCTTTCCTATGCCCCATGTTTCTACCGTTCTGTTAACGCGAGTAATTCTTGCATTGTCATCCATGGCTATAACAAGTTGCGGCAATGTATCAATTACCATTTCCCATTGTTTCTTTGCTCTGGAAATGTTATTTAACTGATTCTTTTTAATGGATCTGTTGAGAGATTTTTTTAATTTATAGTCAGCAAATAAACTAAAAGTAATAAGCAGTAAAAATATTGAAATTCTCATCCATAAATCATTTGCATCTGAAGGTATAATTTCAAACTTTAATTCATCGTACCAGTAATAATGAATAAGAGAGTCGAAAAGCCAAAATGAAAGTGCCGTTGGAATTGCAAATTTAAGGAAGTAATGCCTGTTTTTTATATCACTAACGCCTGGCTTTTCTATTAAGCTATCTACAAATTGAGAAGCAGGATATGATTTATCATAACTATCTTCATCTGCTGAAGTTTTTGCCCGGGTAGTTGACAGGGTGTCATTAATTCGAGGCTTTTTTTTGAGTTCTGTGTTTTTGTTGGCAACAGAATTCGCATGTGACTGAAATAGCTGCCCGCTGTCCCCTGTTTTGCTGGCATTGCTCTTCGATGCAGGAAGTGTGCTATTTGTAGATTTAATAGCCCGGTAAGTGGCAGATGACATATTTTTAAAGCCAGGTAATTAATTTCAGAAAATAATGTACAGGTACGCTATTGCAATGTAGAAACCTGTTTAAAAAACTCAAATGTTGTGCCAAACATGAAAATTTGAGCATTGTTATAAGTAAGACAGCAAATAATATGCCATTTTATTTATACCTATTATAAATCAGCCGGTTAGAATGTATTTTTGTTTAAATGCAATATTTTTTTATGGCTTGTGTATAGTTTTGTAAAATAAAGTGACAGTGTATTTAGAGGTTTAGCTAATATTTTTGCTTTAATCAATAAAGTTTTTTTTAGTTATCTCATATAGTTAGAAGATATATTGTGATAAAAAACAAATTATTAGCTATGTATAGTTATAGTGTCGATATTTTTTACATGAAGGCATGGTGCCAGACAACAAGAGGAAGCCGTTTTCATATGATTACTCATACGCGTTTATGGATTACTTTAGCGATTGCACTGATAGTACCTTTTAGTGTTCTACAAGCTAAGTCCAAAGGTCAGCAGGAGTTATTGTTTTTTTTGAGTGGGGGCCCCGTTTATCATCAAATTTCTTCGGAAGGTGGTAAACAGGAAAATGATTTTGTTCTGGGTGCTGACCTTGTATATGGTTATCAAAAAAGTGATTTTCGGTTTCTTACAGAATACATTTTATCTACTGAAGAATCAGAGCTAGAACGGTTTCAGTTAGGCTGGCAAATTGATGAAGGTAACCTGGGTTGGCTAGGTCGATTTCATTCTCCCGGGCGTTATTGGAACTCTGCCTATCATCACGGGCAGTATTTACAGACAAGTATCACACGACCGCTGATTGAAAAGTTTGAAGATGAAGGCGGCATAGTTCCAAGTCATGTAACAGGGGTAATGTTAGAAACGTTTCATAAACGGCAAAGTGCTGATGGTTTTCAAACAGTGTTGTCATTTGGCGCGACCTCTGTTATCGGTGATCACGAACTCGCTCCCTTTGATTTACTGGATTCCAGCTCCAAACACAACGCTGCCGTTGATATTCGACTTGCCTATTTGCCAGATCAGTTAGATGAAAATCAGTTTGGTCTGATTTTTAACTGGTCAGACATTGTGGTTGACGGTAACGACATAGCGCAACAACAAGGATTGCAACGAGTTAAGCAAAGCATTGTTGGTGCGTATGTTGACTGGCGCAGTCAGGACTGGAGGGTATTAGCCAACCTGACTTATGTTTCTAATCAAATGAAAAAGCAGGTGCAAAATCAGACAGATGCCTTTACTGCAGCATATTTTCAGGCTGAATATGACCTTAATCAGGACTGGAAAGTTTTTGGACGTATTGAAGACACAGCGGGCATTGATAATTCTGAGTACCTCGCCCTTTTCCCAAACGCTGTAATACAACGAGAAATGATTGGTTTACGTTTTGATTTCTACAAAAATCATGCACTGACATTAGAGCTTTCAAATGTTAAAACCCAGACGGCTGATTTTAATCAGGCCTGGCTGCAGTGGAGTGCTGTTTTGCCATGAATGCAGTGAAAGTGTTGCTGCTATGTTGCATTGGGATGATGTTATGCATGGGAGCAATGACGGCAGGTCGGCAGGTTGTTTTGGTCGCTGCTTCGACAAGTCCACTACATAATCTTAACTCACTTGAACTACGAAAAATTTACCTGGGTTTTATCGTTAAGCGAGACGGCAGAATAGTAAAAGGTTTACGTAACACCGAAGATACAAACCTCAACAGCATTTTTCTTCAAACAGTGGTTGCCATGTCGGAAAAATCCTATGAAAACCGGCTTCTGTCTGTAACCTTAAGGCAGGGCACGCCGCGACCTGCCGAATATGACAAGTTTGAAGATTTGTTGGACGCACTGTCAACCATGCCATATAGCGTAAGTTATATGTGGAAAGAGGATGCGGTTAGATCATCAGAGCTAAAGATAATCAGAGTATTATGGCGTCAAAACTGAACACACTTGCGGCGCGATTTGCTCTCATTGGTCTGGTAATCCATGCTGTGCTTTTGCCACTGCTGTTTTATGGCATGCTGTACATTGTTGAACAGAGTCATGAGGAACGATTCATTAACGATGTGCGCAAATATAGTCGTTTTATCGCTGACGCTTTTGAACTGGATGGCGCAAAGCTAAATGAAACACGGACTGTGCATTTACTGGATAGCGCATTGCTCGGTAGTGGTGGTGTTTTTTCTGAGTTAATAGAAGGGGGCATTCGCCAGCAAAGTAGTTTATTACAAAGTGATTCGGTGGATCAATATAAGGAGGATTTTGCCTTTGGACAACATAATGATTATGTTTATTACTTGTCGGTTCCACTCAGCCTTTCTGACCGTCAGGTTATTTTGCGCATGGGGTTTGATGAGCGTCCAACAATCGAACAGGTAAAATTAGCGAAGCAACGAATGCTGGTTGTGCTTCTTGCGTATCTTATAGTGTCAATAATTGTATTGGTTTTGCTAAGTACGTGGATAATTCGACCATTACGAATCTTGCAACATGCCTCTCGGCAAATAGCAAAGGGGCAGTATAATCAAAATCTGCATGTTGATAGCCAACTAACTGAGATAAGTGAATTGGCCGATGACCTGGAAACCATGCGTCATGAGCTGGTAGGTATTAATGCATCGTTAAGGCAGGAAATTGCTGAAAAAGAATTAGCTGGCATTAGACGAGAAGAAGTGGAAAGTAAGCTTCGGCAAGCACAAAAGTTAGAAACGGTTGGTGTTTTGGCAGGGGGCATGGCGCACGAATTCAACAATATCTTGCTTCCCATTTTTTTGTACACAGAACAAGCGATACATGATTTACCTGAGCAGAGTCCAATTCAAAATCACCTTAAGCGTATATTAAAATCTGCAAAACGTGCTAAAAGTCTGATCCAACAGATTCTGGCATTTAGTCGCCAGACTGATAGACAGGAATATAAACCGGTTGATGTAAAATTGATTGTTGAGGAAGCACTTGAATTATTGCGGGCGTTGATCCCATCAACAGTAGCGCTACGTAAAGTGCTGGTAGATGATGCATGTATGGTGCTGGGCGACCGAAATCAGATACATCAGTTAGTCATGAATCTCTGTAGCAATGCATACCAGGCACTTGAAGATAGCGGTGGTTCTATTACTGTCTCTCTTGACAAGTTTATTATTGGCAAGCAGCATTCTCAAAATCAGCAACATCTTCGGGCAGGAAAATATATAAGATTTAGTGTGCAGGATACCGGGCATGGTATAGATCAGCATCATCTTGAACGGATTTTTGAGCCATTTTATACCACGCGTACGGTGGGTCAAGGAACGGGTTTGGGTCTGTCGGTTGTCCATGGCATTGCCATGTCTCACAAGGGGGAGATCTCTGTCAAAAGTGAATCAGGAAAAGGAACCACATTTTATGTCTATATACCGGAGACTGTGCAGGATGGTGAACTCATCTCTGACCATGATTAAAAACCGACTGCAAGCTGGCACCGTTGGATGAGAAAATCTGAGCAGGATATTATTGGCAAGATCTAACGCATATGGGTAAGATGCGGCTTAATGTTATTAAATAGCTTATAACTATTACACTAGTGCAAAGTATCAAGAAGTCAGAGGCCTGAAAAACAGCGTGCTGAAAATATAGTGCATGAACAACATCGGATAAGGGGAAATTAATATGGGTAGTATTCTGATTATAGATGATGAGGAAGATATCCGGGATGCATTACAAATGATATTGGAAAGTGTTGGTCATGATGTAAAGGTTGCATCTAATGGTAATGAGGCAGTAGAGCTTCAACGTGGGGAGCCGGCGGATTTAATTATCTCCGATATTATTATGCCGGGAAAGGATGGGGTTAACACTATAAAAGAAATTAGACAGGAGTTTCCTGGCATCAGGATTATTGCTATTTCAGGAGGAGGCAGTGTGCAGCCGAACGAGTATGTTCCTGAAGCAATAACAACAACAGCTTACCTTGCTGCTGCAAAAGAAGCCGGTGCTGATATGGTATTTACCAAGCCTTTTGAGCGTAATGATCTGATTCAGGCAGTTAATGACCTGTTTGGTAAGATGCATTAAGTTGTAGTAATTTTTTAAGCCTGGCAGTAGCAAAGATCACTCTGAAATATTTGGGTATAAAGTGTCATTGTTTTTCTTTTCCCGGCTCAATGGTTTTTAATATGTCACGCCACGAGATGATGCCAACAGGTTCGCCATCATCATTTATAACCGGGATGATGGAAATATTATTGTTGTTAAAAAGCTTAATTGCATCATGGGCTTCAGCATTGGTTTTTAAAGTAAGTGGTCTTCTGGTCATTATTTGATGCGCCTTTACATTAAGCAGAGCAGCATCTGAGTTTGTTTCTGAAATGGTGCCGATGTGAGGGCTTAACGATTTGTAGAGATCTGTTTTTGAAATAAGACCAAACAGTTTTCCTGATTCAACGATGAGAACGTGGTGAAATTTAACCTGCTCAAATATCTCTTTTATTGTTTTTAGTGAGTCGTCCATTTCAACAGTGACAATGGTTTTACTCATTATGTTCTCTATGTTCATTATTTAACAATATGCTCCTTATATTAATGGTTGCATAAGTATTCGCAGTGTGCGCTTTTTAAACTGTCGGTAGCATGGATGCTACCGTCAAGCCTATAGGGACATATTTACGGCGTGTTTCAAAAGCACACACTGCGAATACCTATGCAACGCTTTATAGTGACGGTGATCGTATCACCATCATTTTTTCTATTTGCATGTCTTTGAATGTGTGTAGTATGCCGCCAACGCCAAAACCGGACTGTTTTAAACCGGCAAATGGCATCCAGTCTACTCGAAAAGCGGTGTGGTCGTTTACCATGACGGCTGAAGCATCAAGTTGTTTGAAGGCATGCATGCAGGTGTCGATGTTCTTTGAAAAAACCGCTGCCTGAAAGGCGACATCTAAACTGTTTGCTCGGGTGATGGCATCATCAATGTCTTGGTATTCATATATGCAGATAACCGGGCCAAAAATTTCGTTCTGTGAAATGATAGCATCTTCTGGTGGGTTGAATAATACGGTTGCCTGATAACAGCTATCTGAAATTTTTCTTCCGCCTGAGATGAGTTTGCCTCCTTTGTTAATAGCATCTTGCACCCATTCATCGATGCGCTTTGTTTCGCCGTGGCGTATCAGCGGGCCGATTTCTGTGCTTTCTAAAGTGGGGTCGCCAATTTTCATTTTGTTGCCGGCAGCGGCTATTTTTTCTGCCAGTTGTCGAGCGATAGATTTTTCTGCATAAACCCGTTGCACGGAAACACAAACCTGACCGGCGTGATAAAAACCGGCTTTGGATAGCAAGGTTACGGTATCGTCTATGTCCGCATCGGCAGCAACGATGACTGGAGCAACGCCGCCATGTTCCAGTGCGCATCGCGTACCATTAGCCAGTTTTGAGCGTAACATCCAGCCAACTCTGGCACTGCCGATAAAGCTGAAAAAGGCAACACGGTTATCAGTCACCAGTTTTGTAGCTGCATCATGGTCAGTGGTCACAATGCCCTGGCACCATGGTTCAGGTAATCCTGCTTCATAAAGAATGTTTATTAAACGAAAACAGGAGAGCGGGGTATCTTCAGCAGGTTTGATGATAACCGGGCAACCAGTGGCAACAGCCGGGCCAATCTGATGCACGGCAAGATTAAGTGGGTGATTAAATGCGCTGACAGCAACCACAACGCCTATCGGTTCGTGAGTAGTAAATGCTAACCGGTTCATCGAGGCTGCATTTTTTTGCATGGGGATTTCTTTACCGTGTTCATTACGAATGATTTCGGCGCAGTTTTTCAAACCATCAATAGCACGTGTTACCTCCACTTTGGAATCAATCAGCGGTTTGCCGCCTTCACGTGCGGCTTCAATTGCCAGTTCATCAAACCGTGACTGCATGATGCTAGCCGCTTTTTGCAGAATGTTTATGCGTTGTTCGGCAGCTAGCCAGTTTTGTTTGTTGCTAAATAATTTGTGCGCAGTGTTTAAAGCGGTTTCGACCGCTGTGGCATCACCGGTTTCGATAGTGGCAATGTGTGCGCCATCATAAGGCGCAGTCACATTGATGGTGCCTGCTACTGTTGCGCCGGGGATGAGAAGTTTGAAATGGTCGGCCATGGGTTTTCTCTTTTCTATCTATAACAAAAAGTAAAAGAAAGTTTATCCGTCC